>DATEFR010000278.1:0-8104 GCA_035280545.1 Burkholderiaceae bacterium
AATGCGGCTCGCATCGGTGCATTGAAATCGACGTTGGTCGTGCCTTTGCCGGTCACCTGCCCCTCATAGGCCTCGGGGAGCAAGTCTGCGCGCACATAAGTGCTGCAGCACGAGGAGAAGCCTTCGAAGCGCAAGAGTCCACCACCGGCGGTGACAACGGGGTCGGCGAGAGCGATCGCGCGCGCCACGCTGTTGGGTGGCGTGAAGAAGCGCGCGCCCACGACGAGGTGCACCGCAGTCAGCATGTCGGCCACCACGCGTGGCGCATGCAAGCGACCTTCAAAGAAACTGGGAGGTGAACTGCCAGGCGACGCCGAGGTTGCGAGCGTCAGGCGAGGCCCGCTGTCGGCGGCAAAAAAGGACGGATGGGCGTAGCGATACGTGTGGGAGACGGCGCTCATTGGCTCGAATCATGCCTGACCGTCGGTGCTTGTTCGCTTCAGAGAACGATCAGGATCACTGCTTCGATCACGCCCGGCCGCGGACTAACCCGGCCGACTTGGCTTGCGCAACGCCTCGGGAATCTCGCCCGGCACCTTGAGGATCGGCTCGATGCCGTCCGGGATCGCGGGCGACGGATGTGCACGGCGCCACTCGGCGTACACGAAAGCGCCTAGGCCTCCCAGAAGGAGCGCGGTCATCACGATGCCGGGGACGATGCTGTCGGAACGTGGAAGTCGATCGGGGGCGACCTCATCGTCGCCTGCGGCTGCCGATCTCGTCGGGTCGTCGTTCATTCAAGCGGCATCGGCGTTCGGACCGAAGAAGTGCTGGAACAGATCCGGTTCGATGACCTCACGTGTTGCCAGACCACTCAGGCGCTCGACAAAAGGCTGCGAGGACGGCGTCGGCTCGAGCGCGACGGGCATCGTCGCGCTCCATGGCGACTCGAAGCTCTTGCTGTCTTGGAAGCGCGAGTCGTTGGCGCCGCGCCCGGGCATCGAGGGGCGGTGGACGACGCGCTTGGCCAGCGACGGCAGTTCTTCCCATTCGATCGCATCCATGCCGATCTGAGCGCGCTGGCTCGCCGCTGAATGCTGCTTGGTTTGGGCGTGTCTCATGTGCGGACCTCTTTGAACTGCTGCCGAAAGTCGTATGAGCAGGTTATCGACCGACGGGCGCTTTCATTGATCGAGAAACCGGGCCATGCGGTACCAGATTTCGGCGGCGAGGGTCCGGCGCGAAAGGGCTGCATCGGTGTCGGCTCGGCCAACGTCGAGTGCTGTAGCCCGGTGGTCATGGCACAGGCCTGAACCGATTCGGCTTCGGCCGAGGTCGCGATGAATCCAAGCCCTACGCGATATTCAGCCGTACCTGAATCATTGCAGCGTGATCTTGGTCGCCTCATCGATCAGGAACGCCACCAATGCTTTGAGGGCTGCAGACGGGTGCAGGCGGCTCGGGTAGACCGCGAACACACCCGGGCTGTCACCGTGGTAGCGCTCCATGATCTGAACGAGCGTGCCATCCGAAACCGATCGCAGAACCAGGGCGCGAGGCACCAGCGCCGCACCGAGTCCGGCCTTGGCCGCGGCGATCAACGCACCCATGCCGTTGGCCGTGAGCCGCGCCTGCACGTCTACGGCAACCGTACCGCGCGGCCCCTTGAGCCGCCACACTGCCCGACCGTGGCGCCCGCGCGAAGCCAGACAGGGGTAGGCTCCCAGGGCTTGCGGTGACTGCGGCGAGCCGTGCTGCGCAATACACATCGGGCTCGCGACCACGATCAGCCGGCTCTCGACCAGCGGACGGGCCACCAGCGATTCGTCCCGGATCGCGCCCGCACGAACGGCGAGATCGATCCCGCTGTCGATCAGGTCCACATGCTCGTCCGACAGCAAGAACTCCAGACTGATGCCGGGGTGCCGCCCCAAGAACTCCGCGATCCGGCTGGCGATAGCCAGCGAAAAGAAGTCGGACGGTGCCGCCACGCGCAGGTGTCCGCGCGGCTCCTTGGCTCGGCTGCCCACCTCGTGTAACTGCTGCTCGAGCTGTGCCAGGGTGTCCTTGGCGCCGTCAACGAGTTCCCGACCCGCGGCGGTCAGGCCCAACCTGCGCGTGGTCCGCTGCAGCAAGCGAATGCCGAGGTCGCGTTCCAAGCGCTGCACCTGCCGGCTCAGCTTGTTCGGCGGGACGTTCCGGTCGCGCGCCGCTGCGGCAAAGCTGCCTGCCGCGACCACGTCGACGAGCGTCTTCAACGTGTTCAGATCGATCGTCGATTGCTTCATTTGATGTACGAGTATCAGTCAGATTCACTCACTTCTCAAATCAATCGTCGATCCATATTCTTCGATCCAGCATGACAAACGGTGAAGAAGTGATGATCGATTCAGGCAAGCGCGTCGTGATCTTCGGCGGCGGAATGGCGGGCGTGCAGCTCGCCAAGGACCTCGGCAAGGACGTGAAGGTCACCATCGTCGACCCGAACGACTACTTCGAGGTGCCGATGGCCGCTCCGCGCAGCTTGGTGCAGCCCGAGTTCGCCGAGCAATCCATCATCTCGTACGCTGCGGCACTGCCGCATGTCGAACTCGTGCGGGGCGCCTTGGTCGAGATGAGTGCGAGCGCCGGTGACGTGCGCCTGCTCGATGGAACGCGGGTCAGCGTCTCCGGCGACGTCCATGTGTTGTGCACGGGAAGCAGCTACGCCAATGACTTGATGCGCTCGCTGGGCGTGGCCGCGCAGGAGCGCAAACGCCTTTATCGCCGGTACCGAGAGGCCATCGAGGCTGCACACCGCATCCTGATCGTGGGCGGCGGGCCGATCGGCGTGGAAGTGGCCGGTGAGATCTCGGAGACCTATCCGGCCAAGTCGCTGACCATCCTGGAAGGCGGCTCGCGCCTGTTGGCCGGCACCTCCGAGGCGGCCGCAAGGCATGCTGCGTCGGTGCTGGCCGCGCGCGGTGTTTCCATCATCGTGGGAGAACGATTGCTTCGGTCCACGACGACCGGCGAGGACATCTTCGGCGGCAAGGGAGAAGCGGCGACCACCAGCGGGCGCACGATCGCCTACGACCTTGTCGTCTGGTGCACGGGTGGGCGGCCCAACACGTCATACATGAGGCCACAGCTCGCTGGGGCGCTGAACGAGCATGGGCGCGTACGTGTGGGCCCGGACCTGCGCGTCGCCGGACACGGGACTTTGTTCGCGCTTGGCGACATCACCGACTTGAACGAGAACAAGATGGCGTGGCACATCGCCGGGCAAGTGCGGGTGGCGGTCCGGAACATCCGGCATGTCCTTCGAGGGCTCGATCAAGCGTCTGGCCTCGCGCCCTACCGGCCGCAGACCGGCAACCCCATGATGGCGGTCACGCTGGGAAGCCGGCAAGGGGTGATGCACCTGCCGATCTTCGGTGTGATCCGCTCCCCCTTGTTGACGCGCAAAGCCAAGGCCGAGCACATGTTGGTGCCCAAGTACCGGCGGCTTCTGCAAGTCGGCGAAAACCAAGAACGAGATCGCAGCAAATAGGACCCGCTGCGGTCGTTGGGAATCACGCGCCACCGGTCGCCGAACCAGCTTGCATGAGACGAGAGGGCCAGCCGATACGCACCAGCAGGCCATCCGGGCCGCACACCCCAACTTCGTAGAGGCCCCACTCACGGTGACGCAGGACGCCCCCGGGCCGGATGATGAGGTCGTCCACCCGCGCGGCGATGGCATCCACCTCCGGCGTGCGGATGAAAACGCCGAACGGGTTGTGCTCTTCCGGCACTTTCCACGGGCCGCTGCCCGCCTGCGTGAGGTGCACTTCGCAGCCCCAGCCCGTCATGATGATGTAGTCGGCGTCGCCGCCTGTGCGCTCGAAGCCCAGGCGCTCCCAGAACGGCACGGCAGCGGCCAGGTCATTGCTCGGCACGATGGCGAAGGCGCCTACGGTGGCAGGGATGGGCATGCGTCGCTCCAGTCGACCCAGTCAGCCCGAGGAGCTTACGCGCTCCCTCCACCTCAGGACTTGTACCTAGATTGTTTGTCTAGAAGTTGACAACTAGTCTAGTCGTGATCAAACTGTCCAGCGCGCCAAGCAAACCCACCCACCCGCCAAGGAAAGATCCATGAACCTGTTGAAGCTCTTCACACGCGCCACCATGGCGACAGCGCTCGTGGCAGCCAGCCCGGCCACCTGGTCGCAGGCGCAGCCGGCTGCACACGCGAAGCCCAATATCGTCATCGTTGCCACGGGCGGCACCATCGCGGGTGCGGGGGCGTCCAGCGCGAACGTCAACGCGTACCAGTCGGCCGTGGTGGGCGTCGACAAGCTCCTCGCCGCGGTGCCCGAGCTGCGCAACGTCGCCAACGTCCGCGGCGAGCAGCTGCTGCAGATCGGCTCCGAGAGTTTCAACAACGAGCGCTGGCTCAAGCTGGCGCGGCGCGTGTCGGAGCTGCTCAAGTCCAATGACGTCGACGGCGTGGTGATCACCCACGGCACCGACACCATGGAAGAGACCGCCTACCTTCTCAACCTCACCCTCAAGAGCACGAAGCCGGTGGTCGTGACCGGTGCCATGCGCCCGGGCACCGCGCTGAGCGCGGATGGCCCGCTCAACGTCTACAACTCGGTGATCGTGGCGGGCAGCAAGCAGGCGGTGGGGCTGGGCACGCTGGTCGTGATGAACGACGAGATTCACAGCGCTCGAGACGTCATCAAGACCCAAAGCCTGAAGGTCGAGACCTTCCGCTCGCAGTACGGCCCGCTCGGGATGGTCGTGGAAGGCGAGCCGCGGTTCTACCGCGCGCCGATCCGCCCGCACACGACGCAGTCCGAGTTCGATATCGAGCAGATTCAGGCGATGCCCGAGACCAACGTGGTCTACACGCACGGCAACATGAACCGCGTCGCGCTCGATGCGTTCATCGCCGCCGGATCGAAGGGCCTGGTCTGGGCCGGATTCGGCGCCGGCAGCGTGCCCGACTACATGGATGCGGCCTTGAAGGAAACCCGCGCGAAAGGCGTCATCCTCGTGCGCACCACGCGACTCGCCTACGGCTATACCGTCCGCAACGGCGAGACCAACGACGACAAGAACGACTACGTCGTGGCGGAAGACCAGAACCCGGCAAAGGCCCGCATCCTCCTCGCGCTGGCACTGACCAAGACCCGCGACACCAAGGAACTGCAGCGCATCTTCTGGAAGTATTGATTCGCCGCTCCTGCGGCAACGCAAAAGGCACGGTCGCAAGCCGTGCCTTCTTTCTTTGAGCAGGTTCAGGACATCGAGCCCGTCACCAGGGCCAGGGAATGCTCGTCGCCATACCGGCAGCCTGCGCGCGGGCAACAAGCATCCGCGCAACCGTCAGGTCCTGCAGCGCGAGCCCCGTCATGTCGAAGAGCGTGATCTCCTTCGGTCCGCGATCCAGGCGCTGCTTGCCGGCGATGAGATCGCCGATCTCCGTGCAGAGCACTTGCGGGCGCCACTGCGTCTCGCCGATCTGGCGTGCCTGCACTTCGTCGTCCACGACGACGCGCGCCACCTGCAGCAAGCCTTCCGGCAGTTCTCGCTTGCCCTTGGTGTCGGCTCCCACGCAGTTCAGATGCGTGCCGGGTTGCACGGCATCGCGATCGAACAAGGGGCCGGCGCCGGGCGTCGCGGTGATCACCACGTCGCTGGCAGCGACGGCAGCGTTCCGGTCGGTCGCATGCCGCAGTTCGCAGCGCGCAGAGAAGTGGGCCTCGAACGCAGAGTCAGGTTGATCGTCGAACGACACATACCGGACGTGCTCGAGCTGCGGCAAAAGCCGCAGCGCGTAGCTCAGCTGAACACGAGCCTGCACGCCGGTTCCGAACAGGCAGAGGCTCTTGCTCTGCGGCCTCGCCAAATGAACGAGCCCGAGCCCGCCCGCAGCCCCGGTTCGCGCGGTCGTGATGGCGTTGCCGTCGATCAGGCACAGCGGCCTGCCGGTCTTGGGATCGAACAGCATCACGGTGGCTTGGTGGGGTTCGCCGCCGAGCTGGCGATTGGACGGCCAGAACCCGGCCGCCTTGAACCCGAGCAGTTCCTGCGATTGAACGTCTCCGGACTTGATGCCGAAAATGCCGCCCGTCGCCAGTGGCTCGCGGACCACCGGGAAAACGCGCCCCAGGCGCTCGCTATGGAGCACGAACGCTTCGCGAACAGCAGCCAGGACCGCGTCCGGCTCCATCAACTGCCCGACCTGATGGCTGTTGAGCAACAGCAGGCGGGCATCACCCGTCATCACGCTCATCCATAGAGCTCCGCGATGGCACCGGCATTCTTGATGCCGGTGCCTGTCAGGATCACGACCGTCTCCTCTCGGGCCTGGATCACGCCGTCCCGCGCCAACCGGTCGAACCCGGCGACCGCGGTCGCCGACGTGAGCTCCGGCAGAAGGCCCAGGCGGGCGATCTGCTTGAGCGATTCGACGATCGCGTCTTCCTGCACGGCCACGGTGCTGCCGCCGGAGTCGCGCACGGCCGTGACGACCTCGGCAAGCCTCAAAGGATGAGGAATGGCCGTGCCCTCGGAGATCGTCTTGCGCACCTCGCGCGCGACCGGCGTGGTGACCCCCGCATGAAAGCTGGCGTCTATCGGCGAGCAGTTGAGCGGCTGACAAACGAAGAGCCGCGGCATCTTCTGGATCTGCCCTGCGCGCGCGAGCTCCGAGAACGCCATGAAGCAGCCCAGGACGTTGCTGCCTGCGCCGGCGGGCATCACGATGTTGTCGGGCACTCGAAAGTTCAGGTCCTCCCAGATCTCATAGCCGATCGATTTCGTGCCTTCGAGGAAGAACGGCTGCCAGTTGTGGCTTGAGTAGAAGATGTCGGTCGATTGGCGGACAGCCTCGTTCTCGCATTCCTGTCGCGGGCCTTCGACCAACTGCACTTGCGCGCCATAGGCGCGCATCTGCGCAATCTTGGCGGGCGACGCAAACGCCGGCGCCAGGATTTTCACGCGCATGCCACCGGCTGTCCCGTAGGCGGCCACCGAAGCCCCTCCATTGCCGGAGCTGTCTTCGAGGACGGCATCCACGCCCTGCTGTCGCAGCATCGACAGCATGACGGTGGTGCCACGATCCTTGAAGCTGCTCGTCGGGTTGAACCACTCCAGCTTGAAGTAGGGGCGGTGGTCGCGCCATTCCTTCTGGATCAGCGGCGTGCAGCCCTCCCCCATCGAGATAGGGTCCGCGATCGCCAGCGGGAGCGCTGCCCGATAGCGCCATTGCGAGCGCACCGTGCGGTCGATGTCGTCTCGAGACATGCCACGCTGCGGCGTGATCATCAAGGGCTTGCGGTCGTCGGAACACCAGCGTGGCGTGTTCAGCGCATAGGTGCGGCCGCTTGTCGGCTCGACATACAGAGATTCTTCCATGTCGATGTCCTGTCAGCGCACGGCCTGTTGCGGAACGTTCATCGCGTCGATCGAATCGAGCTCTTCGATGGCCTCGGGCATGTCGACTCGCTGACCTTCCCAGTAGGCAATGGCCATCGTGGCCACGCCGTTGCCGACGACGTTCGTCACGGTTCGAACGACATCCATCAGCCGGTCCACGCCCAGGATGAGCGCCAGGCCGGCGAGCGGAATGTCGGGAAACATCGCCAGCGAGGCCGCCAATGCGACAAAGGCACCACCGCTGACAGCAGCCAGGCCTTTGGAGGTGAGCAAGAACACGAGAAGCAGTGCGAACTGCTCGCCGAACCCGATCTGGACACCGGCTGCCTGGGCGATGAACATGGCGGCGAGCGTCATGTACAGCGAGGAGCCGTCCAGGTTGAACGAGTATCCCGCTGGCACCACGAAGCCCACCACGTTCTTCGCACATCCCGCCGTCTCGAGCTTCTTGACGAGACCCGGGAGTGCCGCTTCACCTGACGTCGTGGTGAAGGCGATGATCATCTCTTCCTTGATGTGGCCCATGAACTTCCACAGGCTGAACTTGGTCAGGTGGGCGACCGTCCCCAGCACGAACACCATGAAGAGCAGGCAGCCTAGCCACACGAGGCCGATGAGCTTCAGCAGCGGCAGCAGCGATGCCAGGCCGAACTTGCCCAGCGTGAACGCGACAGCGCCGAACACGCCGATGGGAGCCAGCCGCAGGATCACGCCCACGACCTTGAACGTTGCGTCGGTGGCAAGCGTGAGCAGG
>DATEFR010000279.1:0-2211 GCA_035280545.1 Burkholderiaceae bacterium
CCTGCTCGATCCGGTTGCCGTAAGCCCGATAGACCTCGGCGCCGCAGAACGCGAAGCGGTCGTTGTAGCCGCCCCACCAATGCCAGTCGGGCACGAAGCAGCGCTTCGGATGGCGGCACAGCCCCTCGATCATGTCGTGCGTGGGCGCGGCGTGGTAGTAGAGGTCGGGGCGCACATACATCACCACGTCGGGCTGCCAGGCCGCCAGCCGCGCCGTGACCTGCCGCATCGAGTGCAGCTGATGCACCAGGTTGTGGATCGAACGGAAGCCGTCCTGGTAGTGGTCGCCGAACGCGCAGATCCGCTCGAAGCCCCAGCGCTCCAGGCAGCGATCGGGCGGCTCGAGCTCGCCGTCGAACGACGCGAACGGCGCATACGCATCGGTGGGCATCGCCGCGGCCTCGCCCGAACGCGCGTTGACCACCCAGTCCTGCCGATAGAGGTGATAGAAGACGCGGCACTCGCCGATCCGCCGGGCCGGCTCGATGAAGTGCTCGGCCAGCGATGGCATCGCGATCGCCGAGCCGCGTGGAATGCCGTACATGGCGATGGCGATCTTTGGTTTCGTCACAGTCTTGAATTCTTTCTTCGCGGCGCCGGTTCGTGGCGAATGTTGCGGCCCGAATCGTAGACGGGACGCGCCCGGTGTCGCCGCTTTTCGCGCGCGGCACAATCTGTGCATCGCCGCCATCGCATTTCGCATGCCCAAGCCTGCCCGGTCCGGCACCAGCCCCAGCCACTATCTGAAGACCTCGCTCTTCGGCCTCGGGGCCGACGCGACGAACCGTTTCAGCCGTGCGCCGGTGACCGGTAGCGTGCCGGTGGCCGTGAGCCTGACGACGCACAGCATCCGGCTCGGGCGCGTCTACCGCACGATCGAATCGATCGCGCGCGGCACGGTCAAGCCGCAGCGCCTGCTGCTGTGGCTGGGCCGGCAGGAAGAAGGGCAGCCGCTGCCCGGCACGCTGCTGCGGCTGCAACGACGCGGTCTCGAGGTGCGGTATGCGCACGACGTCGGTCCGCACACCAAGTACTACCCGTATGCCTGCTCGGAGGCCGCACACCGCTTGCCGCTGGTGACGGCCGACGACGACATGTGGTATCCGCGGTTCTGGCTGGAGCGGCTGTGGCAGGCGCACCAGCGCGACCCGGCGCGCGTGCACTGTTATCGGGCTCGGCGCATCCTGCTGGACGGCACGCGGCTGCTGCCGTACGAGACCTGGCCCTTCATGGACGACGACCGGCCTGGGCCCACGGTCTTCGCCACGGGCGTGGGCGGCGTGATCTATCCGCCGGCGCTGCTCGACCGCCTGCGCGACCAGGGTGCCGCGTTCGCGCAATGCTGCCCCGAGGCGGACGACCTGTGGCTGCACGTCAGCGCGCTGCGCCACGGCTTCGAGGTGCAGCAGCTCGGCCGCGACGTGATGGAGTTCGAGACGATGCCCGCGACCCAATCGATCGGGCTGCAGAACCGCAATGTCGCGATGTCGCGCAACGACATCCAGGCTGCCGCGACCTACACGCCGGCGGATCTCGAGCTGATGCGGCGTTCGCGCTGAGCCCCCGAGCCAATCTCGAGGCACGCCTTCCGCTACCGCGCGTTACAAGTGAGCGCGTGAAATATTGCGCAGGCGACTGCGCGCGTCGGCGAGACTGTCCCGGCCCGCGTTGAGCTGGTCGTCTCGACGAAGAAAATGGCGACACCTGAAAGGACAACACGACATGGACAAGTCAATGATCAAGGGAATGGCGGTCGGCGGGATCGCGATGGTGGTGCTCGGCGCCGGTGCCGTCGGCGGGTACAAGGCGATGACCAAGCCGGTGTTTGCCGAGGTCGTCGCGGTGAAGGAGATCCACGAGACCGTGGTGACGCCGCAGGAGAAATGCGAAGACATTCAGGTGCAGCATCAGGCGCCGGTGAAGGACGAGCACCGCATTGCCGGCACCGTGGTCGGCGGCCTGGCCGGCGGCCTGTTGGGCAGCACGATAGGCGGCGGCAAGGGCAAGACGGTGGCCACGGTGGCGGGCGCTGCTGCGGGCGGTTATGCCGGCAACCAGATCCAGAAGAAGATGCAGGAGAAGGACGTCGTCACGTCGACCGAGCATCGCTGCAAGACGGTCAACGAGAAGTCGCAGAAGCTGGTCGGCTACAACGTGACCTATCGCCTCGAGGGCAAGGACGGCACGGTGCGCACGTCGTTCAAGCCGGGG
>DATEFR010000280.1:0-2467 GCA_035280545.1 Burkholderiaceae bacterium
TTGCCCGAGCGGGCATCGAACGCCTGCGAGGCGGTGCGCGTGATGGCCGCGTCGTATTCGAGCTTCAGGTCGCCGTGGTACAGCGCGTCGATCAGCTGCTTGCGCCGGTCGGCCTGGCGGCCGGACTTGATGGGCTTGGCCGCGAGGTACGCGCGCATCGCGTCGCTGAGCGCCAGCGGCGCGGCCGGATCGATGGGCTGCGAGGGCGCGCCGAACAGCTCGTCGTGGAACAGATCGCCGGCCGGCGGCAGCGGCGGCGGCGGTGCGCTGGCGCAGCCGGCCAACAGCAGCGCGAGCAAGGCAGCGAGGGCAACGTGTTTCATGATGCCTCCCCGGAGGACCCGAGAAGTCCATTGTCCGGCGGCGGCCGCTGCGCTTGCTCGGTATTTGTCCTCGCCGCCGTGTCCTCGCGCCGCGTGCCGCCGACCTCAGCCGTCGAGCTGCTTCTGGAACACCAGCCCCGCGTGCTCGCGCAGCGCGTGGAACTTGATCTTCGGCCAGTTCTCCTGCATCGCGCGCAGCTCGCCGGCGTACTCGAGCAGCACGCAGGGCGCGTCGACCGCATCGAGCGCCACCCGGTGCGCATTGCCGTCGATGAAGCGCTTGAGCTCGCGCTCGCCGCCGTCGGCCTCGTCGCAGGTGACCCAGCGCGCGACGTTGTAGCGCGCCGGCGCGACGCGCGCCTTCACGCCGTATTCGTGCTCCAGCCGGTGTGCGACGACCTCGAACTGCAGCTGGCCGACCGCGCCCAGCAGCAGCACCGTGCCGGCGACCGGTCGGAACACCTGGATCGCGCCCTCCTCGCCGAGCTGCGTCAGGCCGGCGCGCAGCTGCTTCGTCTTGAGCGGGTCGGCGACCTCGACGCTGCGGAACATCTCCGGCGCGAAGAACGGCAGCCCGGTGTACTGCAGCGTCTCGCCTTCGGTCAGCGTGTCGCCCAGCTGCAGCACGCCGTGGTTCGGAATGCCGATGATGTCGCCGGCAAACGCCTCATCGAGCAGCTCGCGGCGCTGGCTCAGGAACGAGACGACGGTGTTCGGCCGCATCTCCTTGCCCGAGCGCGAGACCTTGATGCGCATGCCGCGCTTGAAGTGCCCGCTCGCCACCCGCACGAACGCAATGCGGTCGCGGTGCGCCGGGTCCATGTTGGCCTGGATCTTGAAGACGACGCCGGTCAGCTTGCCCTCGTCGGGCTGCACCTCGCGCTGGATCGCGGCGCGCGGCCCCGGCGGCGGGGCCAGATCGACCAGCGCGTCCAGCACCTCGCGCACGCCGAAGTTGTTGATCGCCGAGCCGAAGAACATCGGGGTCTGGTGCCCGGCGAGGAACCCGGCTTCGTCGAACGCCGGCGCGGCGACCTGCACCAGCTCGATGTCGTGCGCCGCGTGGGCATACGCGTCGCCGAAGCGCTGCGCATAGACGGGGTTGGCGAGCCCGTCGATGATCTCGTCGTCGTCGCGATTGCGGTCCTCGCCCGGCACGAAGACGCGCATCTGCTCCTTGCGCAGATCCATCACGCCGCCGAACAGCTTGCCCATGCCCACCGGCCAGGTGAACGGCACGACCGCCATGCCCAGCTCGCGCTCGATCTCGTCCATCAGCGCGAGCGGCTCCTGCACCTCGCGGTCCATCTTGTTGACGAAGGTCAGGATGGGCGTGTTGCGCGCCCGGCAGACTTGCAGCAGCCGGCGCGTCTGCGGTTCGACGCCGTTGGCCGCGTCGATCACCATCAGCGCGGCGTCGACCGCGGTCAGCACGCGGTAGGTGTCTTCCGAGAAGTCCTGGTGGCCGGGCGTGTCCAGCAGGTTGATCACGCAGTCGCGGTACTCCATCTGCATCACCGACGATGCGACCGAGATGCCGCGCTGCTTCTCGATCTCCATCCAGTCGGAGGTGGCATGGCGCGAGGCCTTGCGCGCCTTCACCGAGCCGGCGATCTGGATCGCGCCGGAGAACAGCAGCAGCTTCTCGGTGAGCGTGGTCTTGCCCGCGTCGGGGTGGGAAATGATCGCGAAGGTGCGGCGACGACGCACCTGTTGGGCCAGCGGCGTGGATTCGGACATGGCGAACAGAGGCTGTGCGGCCGGGGCGCGTCCCCGCGCCCGCCGCCTTTGAAAAGCCCGGATTATCCCGCGCCGTCGGATCCCGTGCCCCGATGGCACACTGAGACGATGCCCGAGCTGCCCGACATCGCGGTCTACGCCGAAGCGCTGCGCGAGCGGGTCGTCGGCGCGGTGCTGCAGCGCGTGCGGCTGCTGAACCCGTTCCTGCTGCGCACCGCGGTGCCGCCCATCGCGCAAGCCGAAGGCCGGCGCGTCGCCGGCATCGAGCGGCTGGGCAAGCGGGTCGTGCTGCAGCTCGATGCGGCCGACGGTGCCGACCGTGCCTGTGGTGCCGACCACGAGCCGTGGTTCCTCGTGATCCACCTGATGATCGCCGGACGGCTGCGCTGGCTCGCGCCGGGGGC
>DATEFR010000281.1:0-2345 GCA_035280545.1 Burkholderiaceae bacterium
GGCCAGCGGCACGTCGAAGCGGTCGGACTTCGCGATCACGCGGCGCTGCTCGTCGAGCATCGCCATGTGCAGATGGCCGAGCTGCAGGTCCATGCGCTTGACCAGGCGCACCGGCTCCTGGCTCAGGTCGAAGCCGACCGCCGCCAGGTCCTCGCGCAGCAGCGCGAGGTTGCCGAACATGATGAGCTCGTTGCCTTCGCGCAGCTCGCGGGTCGCCAGGCTGTTGATCAGCAGGCCGCTGCTGGCCACGAGCAGGATCGAGCAGATCGCGATCGACAGGCTGATCTGGGCGGTCAGCGAGCGCTTCAGCGCATGCAGCGACGGCAGCTTCGGCCACGGGCGCCGCGGCGACGCAGCAGCGGCGGCCGCATCGTCGCCGGCGTCAGTCGGCGCGAGCGTCGAAGACATAACCGACGCCGCGGATGGTGTGGATCAACCGGGTCGGGAACGGGTCGTCGATCTTCGCGCGCAGGCGCCGCACCGCGACGTCGACGACGTTGGTGTCGCTGTCGAAGTTCATGTCCCACACATGCTCGGCGATCAGCGTGCGCGACGCGACCTCGCCGACATGGTGCACGAAGTAGTCGAGCAGCGCGTATTCCTTGGCCGTCAGCTCGATGCGCTTGCCGCCGCGCGTGACGCGGCGGCGCACGACGTCGACCTCGAGGTCGGCCAGGCGGAACACCTGGTCGGCATGCACTGGCCCGCGGCGCAGCAGCGTGCGGATGCGCGCGAGCAGTTCGGAGAACGCGAACGGCTTGACGAGGTAGTCGTCGGCGCCGAGCTCCAGCCCTTTGACGCGGTCGGCGACCTCGTCGCGCGCGCTGAGGAACAGCACCGGCGTCTCGCGCTGGCGGCGTATGCCTTCGAGCACGGTCCAGCCGTCGGCACCCGGCAGCATCACGTCCAGCAGCACCAGGTCGTAGCTGCCGGAGGTGGCCAGGTGCAGGCCTTCGATGCCGTCGTTCGCGATATCCGTCACGAACGCGTGTTCGCTCAGTCCCTTCGAGACGTACGCAGCGGTCTTGGGCTCGTCTTCGACGATCAGGATGCGCATGGAGGCGTCACCCTGCCGAAACAGCCGGGCGAGGAAGCAAATCCGGGGTCGGTAGTATCCCTGATGGTCCGAATCCCCCGGACGCGCTGGGGATTGCGAAATCGGGCAGATGCCACGGCCCCGGACTGCGGCTCGTCGTCTTCAGGCCGCCAGCGCGAGCTGCAGCGGCTCCTTCGCGCGGAATGCCCACTTCGGCCCGAGGCGCAGCGCTTCGAGCGTCATCGAGGTGGCGTTCGCGAAGAACATCGCCTCGTCCAGACCGTGACGCTCGAACGCACGGCGCTGACGCAGCGAACGCCGGCGCAAGTCGCCTTCGAAGGCCATCGCATCGCGGCTGCTCTGGCCGAAGAACGCCGCCGCGCGACGTGCCGTCTCCAGCGCGCTGCCGGTGACCGCGGGGATGGCGCGCGCGGCCGACAAACGGATCTGCGAAATGAACGGGTTCTTGCCGACCACCAGGCCCCAGTCGCGCAGCCCTTCGGCCGGGTCGACGCACAAGGCCTCGAGCTTGGTCAGACCGAACTCGCGCGCGAGCTGCAGGCGTACCGCGAGCCACGGGTCGTCCTGGCGCACGAGCTCGATCGCCGAGCGCGCATCGGCGTCACGGCCTTCGAGCGGCAGCACCAGCGATTGCAGCAGGCTCTTCGCGTGCACGTCGTTCGCGTTCGCGGCCGAGTGCAGCCACTGGATGGCCTGCTCCGATTCGGCCAGCGAATCGGCCGCGCGCAGGATCAGCGCACCGAGCTTGCGCTGCGCCTCGACCTGCCCCGCCAGCGCCGCCTTCTCGAGGCAGAAGCGCGCCATCTGCGGGTTCGCGACCGACAGGCGGTGATCGCCGTGCATGCGATACAGGTGCAGCCAGGCCTCGTCGCAACCGGCATCGGCCGCGCGCAGCAGCAGCGCGACGCCCTTGCGCATGTTCATGCCGTCGGCCAGGCTGTCGGGCGCCAGCACGCCGCAGGGGATGCCGCACAGCGCGCGGCCCAGCGCATACGCCGCCGCGCGATCGCCGCGTCCGGCGCGCAGGTCCAATCCCGCTTCGACCGCAGACGGCTCGAGGCCGACCAGCGGCTGCCTGGTTTCTTCGGCGAGCTGCACGACCGCGACCACCAGTTCGGCGAGCTCGCCGTTGGGCGCCGTCGACAGCGCGAGCGCCGCGCGCAGCCCGGCGCTGACGCGCACGAGATCGCGCTCGGCCAGCGCCTGGCGCGCCGCGACGATGGCCACCACCGAGCCGTCGACGCCGTCATCCGCGCCGAACGCGCGCAGCAGTCCCGGCAGGCGCGCC
>DATEFR010000282.1:0-4587 GCA_035280545.1 Burkholderiaceae bacterium
GCTGTTCCTGCTCGCGAAAGGCGAGAAGGGTGCGAAGGTCAGCGGCTACGGCACGCAGGATGGCGCCTGCGCCGCCGACCTGACGCTCGCCGACGCCGACGCGATCGAGCTGCTCCCGGCAGGCCCGGCCTACGCGGCGCTCGAGGAGGCGGTCGACATCGGCATCGCCGCGCTGTGCGCCGAAGCGGTCGGCGCGATGGACAAGCTCGTCGCGGTGACGATCGACTACATGAACACGCGCAAGCAGTTCGGCGTGCCGATTGCGAGCTTCCAGGCGCTGCGCCATCGCATCGCCGACGTGAAGATGCAGCTCGAGCTCGGGCGCTCGATGAGCTACTACGCGACGCTCAAGCTCGGCGAGCCGGCCCCCACGCGGCGCCGCGCGGTCGCCCAGGCCAAGGTCCAGCTCGGGCAAGCGATGCGCTACGTCGGCCAGCAGTGCATCCAGCTGCACGGCGGCATCGGCGTGACCGACGAGTACAGCGCCGGCCACTACTTCAAGCGCCTGACCGTGATGGAGATGACCTACGGCGACACGCTGCACCAGCTCGGCGAGGTGTCGGCACGGATGCAAGACACGGCGGGCGTCTTCGCCTGACCGGTCGGCGAGCGCCCCGAGTATCAGTTCGACGCGGCGGACGCCGGCGACGGCGGCGCGACGATGACGTTCGTGTCGCCTGACTTGCCGGGCGCGCCCGGTTTGCCCGGTTCGCCCTGCGGGCCGGCCGGCCCTGCCGGTCCCGGCGCCGGGACTGTCGTCGGCGCGGGCGCCGGTGCGGGCGGAACGTTGACGACCGCGGGCGGCCGGTTGTCGCATGCGGCCAGCGCGAAGGCGGCGATCAGGCTGGACGGGATCAGGGCTAGCTTCATGGATTTCTCCCGATGCGGAGGTATGCCAGCCGACCTTACGCGGAGCGCGGCGCGCCGCTTGTGGGCACGACGCCGCGTTTGACGTCGGCCGATCACGATCGACGGAATCGTCTTCTTCCTACAGGCGACGGCGAGCGGGGGCGCGGCGCATCCACTACGATCGTGGCCCCACCCGACCGAGCGTCATGAGCCGTCCACCCGAAGAATCCAGACCTCGATCGACTCACGGCAGCCTGACCGACGTCGCGGGCATCGAGGTCGGGCACTGGACCGAGACGCGCCGCCCGACCGGCTGCACGGTCGTGCTGACGCGCGCCGGCGCGGTGGCCGGCGTCGACGTGCGCGGCGCGGCACCCGGCACCCGCGAGACCGATCTGCTGTCGCCGCTGAACGCGGTCGAGAAGGTGCACGCGCTGATGCTCGGCGGCGGCAGCGCGTTCGGGCTGGCCGCGGCCGACGGCGTCATGCGCTGGCTGGCCGAACGCGGCATCGGCGTGCAAGTGGGCCCGGCGCGCGTGCCCATCGTGCCGGCGGCGATCCTGTTCGACCTGTGGCTGGGCGACCCGGGCATCGTGCCGCCGATCGCACCCGATGCGGCGGCCGGCTACGCAGCCTGCGAAGCGGCGAGCGCGCTGCCGGTCGAAGAGGGCAATGTCGGTGCCGGCACCGGCGCCTCGGTCGGCAAGCTGTTCGGCATCGCGCGCGCGATGCGCGGCGGGCTCGGCAGCGCATCGATCGCGGTCGGCGGCATCACGGTGGCCGCGCTGGCCGCCGTCAATGCGCTCGGCGACGTGATCGATCCGGCGAGCGGCGAGCCTGTCGCCGGCGCGCGCAGCGCCGACGGCCGCACGCTGCTGGGCACGCTGCAGGCGATGCGCCGCGGCGAGCTGCCGGCGGTGCTGCAGCCGGGTGCCGCGACGACGCTGGGCATCGTCGCAACCGATGCGGCGCTGACCAAGGCGCAGGCCAACAAGCTCGCGCAGATGGCGCACGACGGCTTCGCGCGCAGCATCAACCCGGTGCACACGATGGGCGACGGCGACACGATCTTCGCGCTCGCGACCGGCGCGTCGGGGCGCGACGCCAACCTCACCGTGCTGGGCGCGCTCGGCGCCGACGTGATGGCGCTCGCAGTGCAGCGCGCGGTGCGGACCGCCCGCACGCTGCATCTTCCGGACGGGTCGGTGCTGCCGTCGGCCCACGACCTCGCCAACGCGATGAAGAACAACCCTCCTCTATGAGCCCTGCCCTTGTGAACCGTCGAACCGTCGTGATCGGTGCCGCCACAGGCACCCTGCTCGCCGCCTGCGCCACCGGCCCGGCCCGCAACGAACTGCCGCCCATCGTGTTCGTGCACGGCAACGGCGACACCGCCGGGCTGTGGCTGACGACGATCTGGCGCTTCGAATCGAACGGCTGGCCGCGCGAGCGGCTCCACGCGATCGACCTGCCGTACCCGCTCGCGCGCGACGACGACACGAAGCCGCAGCCCGGCCGCACATCGACCGACGAGCACATGCGCTATCTCGCCGCCGAGGTCGACAAGGTGCGCGCCGCGACCGGCGCTGCGAAAGTCGTGCTGATCGGCAACTCGCGCGGCGGCTATGCGATCCGCCACTACATCGCCAACGGCGGCGGGGCCGACAAGGTCTCGCATGCGATCCTCGGCGGCACGCCCAACCACGGCGTGCGCGTCAGCCCGACCAGCGGCCTGGGCAACGAGTTCAACGGCGCGGGGCCGTTCCTGACCGCGCTGAACGCCCCCAAGGGCCCGAATGGCGACGAGGTCACGCCGGGCCCGAAATGGCTGACGATACGCTCCGACGACAACGACAAGTACGCGCAACCCGACGGCGCATGGCTGGGCGCGAAGGGTGTGCCGACCGGCGTCACCTACGAAGGCCCGGCGCTGAAGGGCGCCCAGAACGTCGTGATCGCCGGCGCCGACCATCGCGAGACCTCGTTCAGCCCGAAAGCGTTCGAGCAGGCGTATCGCTTCGTCACCGGCCAGGCACCGGCCACGCTGGGCATCACGCCGCAGGCCAGCGTCGTGCTCGACGGCAAGGTCAGCGGCTACGGCGTCGACAACCAGCAGGGCAGTGCGGCCAGCAACCTCGCGCTGGCCGGCGCAACGGTCGAGGTGTATGCGACCAACCCCGCCACGGGCGAGCGGCTCGGCGCTGCGCGGCACCGCAAGACCCTGGCCGCCGATGGCCGCTGGGGTCCGTTCACGACCGATGCGAACACGACGCTGGAGTTCGTGATCAGCGCCCCCGGCTACACCGCGCCGTACGCCACGACACACCTCTATCGCTCGGCCTTCCCGCGCTCGGCTAACGTCGTCAACCTGCGTGCCGAGCGTTTGCTCGAATCGGACAAGGATGCAAAAGCGATCGTCGTGCTGACCCGCCCGCGCGGCTACTTCGGCGTGCCGCGCGACCGCATCGCGCTGGACGGCAAGAGCCCGCCAGCCGGGATCCCGAACGGCGTGGCGGGCCTCTCCACCGCGAAGCTGAAAGTCGCCGACGATGCGCAGCGTCCGGTCACCGGCGAATTCAACGGCGAACGCATCGTCGGCCGCGCCTGGCCGGTCGCGGAGAATCATCTCGTTCTGCTCGAACTGCATAACTAACGACGAAGGAGAACTCACGATGCCCTTGACGAAGACGAAGACGAAGACGATGACGCGAACTATCCCTCTGCTGCTGCTCGCTGCGGCGCTGGCCGGCTGCATGAGCCAGGGCGGCACGGTCGCGAAGACCATGCCCGGCGCCGTCGCGCAGCTCAACCCGACGCAAGGCAACCAGGCCAAGGGAACCGTCTGGTTCGCGCAGGACGGCCTGCGTGTCAACGTGCGCGTACAGGTCAGCGGCCTGACGCCGAATCAGGAACATGGCTTCCACGTGCACGAAAAAGGCGATTGCTCGGCGCCCGACGCGATGAGCGCCGGCGGCCACTTCAACCCCGGCGGCAAGCCGCACGGCCCGCAGAGCGCAGCGCATCATGGCGGCGACATGCCGTCGCTGAAGGCCGATGCCGCCGGCAACGCGCAGGCGAGCTTCCAGATCGAAGGCGTCAGCGTCGGTACCGGCATCGACGGCCTGCTCGGCAAGGGCGTGATCGTGCACGCGAAGCCCGACGACTACACGACGCAGCCCACCGGCAACTCGGGCGGGCGCATCGCCTGCGGGGTGATCGTCGCGTCGTGATGTGACAAGAGCGCGGGCGCATCCGACGACGTCGTGTGTGCCTGCGCGGTCGGCGCGGCTCTCAGCTCGAACGGATGGTCCCGCTCGGCCGTTCGCCCTGAGGTATCGAAGGGCCCGTGCGCCGCGCACGACAATCGGCCCCGTGAAACTCTCCCAAGTTCTGTACTCCCAAGGCTTCGGCGCACGGCGCGAATGCGAGGGGCTGATCCTCGGCGGGCATGTCGCGATCTCGGGCCGCGTCTGCGACGATCCATGGCATGAGGTCGCGCCCGACGGCCTGGTCGTCACCGTGCGCGGCGAAGCCTGGCCGTATCACGCAAAAGCGCTGGTGCTGCTGCACAAGCCGACCGGCTACGAGTGCTCGCGCAAGCCCAAGCACCATCCGAGCGTGATGAGCCTGCTGCCGCCGCCGCTGCGGGTGCGCGACGTGCAGCCGGTGGGCCGGCTCGACGAGGACACGACCGGCCTCTTGCTGCTGACCGACGACGGTGCGCTGATCCACCGGCTC
>DATEFR010000283.1:0-5502 GCA_035280545.1 Burkholderiaceae bacterium
CGGGCAGCGCACGTTCTGGCATTGGGAAGCCAGCTTCGCAACGCCGCCGGGGCGCGAGCGCGAACTGCGCGAGATGGTCGCGCGCGATGTCTATGAAGCCGGGTTCGAGAACCTGCGCCGGCATCTGCGCATCGGCGGCGATCTGCATGGTGGCGTCACGGCCGCAACCCGCAGCGCCGCCGCGCAAGCCATGCCGCGCGCATTGCCATTGCCTACGCGACGAGCCGTCGTGCGGCGCTATGGCGATCCGGACGTGCTGCAGATGGAAGACGCCGAAGCCGCCGTGCCTGGCGTCGGCGAGGTGCGCATACGCCAGCGTGCGATCGGCGTGAACTTTCTGGACGTCTACCTGCGCCGCGGCTGGATCCCGGCGATGCTGCCGCTGCCCGGCGTGCCGGGGCTGGAGGCGGCCGGCACCGTGCTCGACATCGGCGACGGTGTGCTGGACCTGCTGCCGGGCGATCGTGTGGCGTACCTGAGCGCGCAGCCCGGTGCGTACTGCACGGTGCGCACGATCGCGGCCGAGGCGGTCGTGCGCCTGCCGCCGCAAATCGAGGACGAGACCGCCGCGGCGCTGCTGCTCAAAGGCATCAGCGCCGACTACCTGCTGCGCGACCTCGGGCACGTGGCCCGCGGGACGCGGCTGCTCGTGCATGCGGCCGCCGGCGGCCTCGGCCTGCTGCTGTGTGCCTGGGCGAGCCGGCTCGGCGCCGACGTGGTCGGCACCGTGTCTAGCGAGGACAAGGCGCGGCTCGCGCGCGAGTTCGGCTGCGCGCAGGTGATCGTCACGCGCGAGCACCGCTTCGCCGAGGCGGTACGGCGCCATTTCGGCGGGAGCAATCCCGGCGCCGACGTGATCATCGACGGCCTGGGCGACGCGGCGCGCGACGAGAATCACGCGGCGCTCGCGCGGCGCGGCCACTGGATCAGCATCGGCCAGGCGACCGGGCCGCTGCAGCCGCTGTCGCCCGATGCGCTGGTGATGAAGTCGGCCACGTTCTCGCGGCCCGCGGTGTTCGACTACGTTGCGACGAACGCGCAGCTGGCCGAACGCGCGCAGCGCGTCTGGAATGCGCTGGCCGACGGTGCGCTGAAGCTGCCGCCGATCGAGCGCCATCCGCTCGAAGGGGCGGCCCGCGCTCACGAGCGGCTCGAATCGCGCGCGACAATGGGGCCGCTGATCCTGATCGCCTGAAAGGAGCACTTGCGATGATCGTCGGCATGAACCACTTCACGGTGATCGCGAGAGACCCGAAGGCCACGCTGGACTACTACGTCGGCGTGCTCGGGCTGCGCGAGGGGTACCGGCCCGACCTGGGCTTCCCCGGTGCCTGGCTGTACGCCGACGGCATCGCCCATGCGATCGTGCACATGTACTTCGATCGCCCCGTGCCCCAACCGCCGGGCGGCGTGATCGACCACATGGCGTTCAGCGCCCAGGGGCTGAAAGAGGTCAAGGCGCGTTTCGACGAGCGCGGGTTGAAGTACGACCTGCGCCAGCAGAAGGGCTCGGGCATTTGGCAGCTGTTCAGCTTCGACCCCAGCGGGGCGCGGGTCGAGCTCGATTTCGATCCGAGCGAGACCCTTTGAGGCGTGCGGTCAGGCGAAGTAGTCCTCTTCGCGCTGGTGACGCAAAGCCAGGACGGTGACGACTCCGCGCTTGTTTTCTCCGGGTTCGGCTTCGATCGCGAACAGCGCGACATAGCCGTCACCGGGGAAGGGGATCACCAGTTCGCGTCGGAACGGATCGTGACCAGCCTTGCGACAAATGAACGGGTTATGGCTCAGCCTCTGCACGATATAGGTGTCGAGGGCATCGACCAGCGCTGTAGCGGCAGCAATGTCTTCCAGCGTCTCGGCGCGATCGAGGAGAAACTCAACGAGGCGGGTCAGGTCGGACCTGGCTGCCGCGGTGTAGGCAATCTCGAACCCGCCCGGCAGGCCGCTCACCGGGGCTTGCCTTGTTGGGTCCTGCCTGGCTTGGCGAGCTGCTGTCGCCGATGTTCGATCTTGGCGTGGAGCTCGGCGAAGACCGCGTCGTGCGCATGGAGGACGCCGGTGCGCCGAGACTCGTCGAGCGCTTCCTGGCCGCGCTGATGGAAGGCGGCTTGTATCTTGCGGTATTCGACGGCGCGGCGAAGCGCGGCTTCGGTGAGGCCGCTGATGGTTTCGCCCTCGGCGAGCACGCTTTCGACTTCAGCGCGGAACGACTCGTCGATGCGAATGGCAGGAATGGCGGTGGTCTTCACTGGAATCGACCCCCAGAACAGGGGCGATGCAAATGCGATGCTTCGATCATAGACCGAAGCGCCCCGTCGTTCAACGCGGAACGCGGCCGTACGCAATCGCCTGCACCTTGCCCCAGCGGAACCGCACGGTCGCCATCAGGTTGCCGGGGCCGCGGTCGTACAGCCACTCCTCCGTCTGCTGGCACGGCACCACGGTGCTGGCGTACGGCTCGGGGACCGGCGACCACGACGGGCCGTAGTAGACCGGCGCGCAGAACGCGTCGCGCAGCAGCGGCTCGCCGCACTTGTACGCCACCGAGATCCGCGAATCGCCCTCGGCGACGCTGCCGCCGCTGCAGCGCAGCGTCTCGGCGCGCGCCGGCCGCGGGGCGAGCGTGGCGGCGATCGCGACGGCAGCGACGATGGCGATGCGTGACCAGAGGCTCATGGCGCGATCTCCTTCGCTGTGCGGCGGCAGGCGGCTCGATGCCGTAGCGTATTCCTTTTCGTCGATTCAAGCGCCGCTGATCAGCGCGGCGCACAGTGCTGCGCCACAGGCATAGGTGCCCAACGCGCCGACGAAACGCAGAACGTTCGGGCGGGCGAGCGATGCCGGGAAGACCAGCCCCGCGACCAGGACGTAGCGGCACGCGGTGATCGCGCCCATGACCCAGACCACCCACGGCGCCGGGCTGCGGCTTCCGAGGTACAGGACCAGCACGGCGATCAAACCGGCGTACTCGGCGGTATTGCCGTGCGCGCGCACCAGCTTGCACAGCAGGCTGTTCGGGTCGTCGGGCTGGCCGAACAGCGTCTCCT
Source organism: Burkholderiaceae bacterium (assembly GCA_035280545.1). GTDB lineage: Bacteria > Pseudomonadota > Gammaproteobacteria > Burkholderiales > Burkholderiaceae_C > DATCSE01. Next base: position 3,048 of record DATEFR010000283.1, read on the forward strand.
TTCGGAACCGCAGCAGCGACACCGCCAGCCCGAGTCCGAACAGCAGCAGCCCCAACGCCGCGACCGATGCAAGTGCAACAGTGTTCATGGTGTGCGTGACGCGATGCAGACGGCCGACGAGCGTGCCATACGCGTCGGTGCACGTCCATCCCGTCGCGATCGTCACACGCCCAGCTGTCGCGCCGCGAGCTCCTTCATGATCTCCTCGGCGCCGCCGCCGATCATCATCACCTTGACCTCGCGGTAGATGCGCTCGCTCTTCGTGCCGCGCATGTAGCCCATGCCGCCGAGGATCTGCACCGCGGCGTCGGCACACCACTGCATGGTCTGGGTCGCGTGGTTCTTCAGCAGGCACAGCTCGGCGATCCAGTCGGGCGGCGGCGCGTCGCTGGATGCCGCGCCGCTTCTTTCCTGCCGCTCGACCAGCGCATGCAGCCAGGCGCGGGTGCTCGCGATGCGCATGCGCATGTCCATCAGCCTGTGGCGGATCGCCTGGTGCTCGACCAGCTTCGCGCCGAAAGTCTGGCGCTCGCGTGCCCAGGCCAGCGCCTCGTCGTAGCAGACCTGCGCGAAGGCGCACGCGCCGGCCGAAAGAAGCAGTCGTTCGTCGTTGAAGTTCTCCATGATCATGCGAAAGCCGGCGTTCTCGGTGCCGATCAGGTGATCGTGCGGCACGCGGCAGCTGTCGAATCGCAAGGTCGCGGTGTCGCTGCACCACCAGCCCATCTTCGCGAGCGGTGTTCGCGAGAGGCCGGGCGTGTCGCCCGGGACGGCGATCAGCGAGATGCCGGCCGCGCCGCGCTGCGTCTCGCCCAGGCCCGTGCGCACGGCGAGCGTGATCCAGTCGGCGCGCAGGCCCGAGGTGATGAAGGTCTTCTCGCCGTCGATGACCCAGGCGTCGCCTTCCCGCCGTGCGCGGCAGCGCAGCCGTGCGACGTCCGATCCGCCGGTGGGTTCGGTCACCGCCAGCGCCGCGATCTTCTCGCCGGACAGCACGTCGGGGATCACGCGGCGCTTCAGGGCCTCGCTGGCGTGCGCCACGAGAGGCGGCAGCCCGATGTTGTGCGAGAACAGGCTGGCCATCAGGCCGCCGCTGCCGGCGCGCGCGATCTCTTCGGTCGCGATCAGCCGGTACCAGCCATCGGCCGGCGTGCCGCCATAAGCCTCCGGATATCCCAGGCCCAGCAGGCCGAGCGCAGCGGCGCGTTGATAGAGCGCGCGCGGGAAGCTGCCTGCTTCGTCCCAGGCATCGACATGCGGCGCGATCTCGCGCGCGACGAACTGGCGCACGCCGTCACGGAAGGCTTCGTGCTCGGCACGCATGGGCATGATGCGGACGCCTAGGCTACTTCGGCCAAGGCCTGGCGTGCCGCCACCTGATCGCCGACCTTCGCGTGCAGCGCCTGCACGATCCCGCGGCAAGGCGCGTGCAGGCGATGCTCGATCTTCATGGCTTCCATCACGACCAGCAGCGCGCCGGCCTCGACCGGCTGGCCGATGTCGACCAGCACCTGCGTGACGCGCCCGTGCATGGGCGCGCGCAACGCGCCGGCGCCGCGTTCGCTCGTCGAGCGTGTCGAGGCGAGGCGCAGGTCCTGCACGCAGGCTTCGTGGCCGTCGGCCAGCCACCAGCCGCCCATGCAACGAGCGTCGACAGGTCGCCCGTCGACGATCGCCGCCACGCTCGAACGGCTGCTGCGTCGCAGCGCGACGATGCGGTGCGTCGCGCCGCCGTTCGTGGCGACCAGCTCGGACGGCACGCCGGCGAGCTGCCAGCGCTCCTCGCGGTCGGCGATGGCCAGCGGCACTTGGGTCGCGACGCAGTTCGACGACGTCCATCCGGTCCACAGCGGCGGCAGCGGCGCGTCGGGCAGCAGCGCCAGGCTTGCCGCGGCGAGCGCGCGCAGCCAGGACGGGGCAGGGTCGGCACGCGCGGCGTTGTCGGCATAGTGCTCGGCCAGAAATGCGGTCGTCACGTTGCGGCCGTGGCCGAACGCGGGGTGGCGCAGCACGCGCGCGAGAAACCCGCGGTTCGTCGCGATGCCCAGGCACAGCGTGCGGTCCAGCGCATCGGCCAGCGCACGCGCCGTTGCCTCGCGATGCGGACCATGCGCGATCAGCTTCGCGATCATCGAGTCGTAGTGCGGGCTGACCGTGCAGCCGCTCGCGAGCGCGTGGTCCACGCGCAGGCCCGGCGGCGGATGCCAGTGCGCGATGGCGCCGGATTGCGGCAGGTAGTCGTCACCCGGGTCTTCCGCGCACAGCCGCGCTTCGATCGCATGGCCGCCGCTCTCGAAGCGCCGCAGCAGTTCCTCCTGCGCGAGCGGCAGCGGCTCGCCGGCCGCGCTGCGCAATTGCCATTCGACGAGGTCGACGCCGGTCAGCGACTCGGTCACCGGATGCTCGACCTGCAGCCGGGTGTTCATCTCCATGAACCAGAACGACGGATCGTCTG
>DATEFR010000284.1:0-7845 GCA_035280545.1 Burkholderiaceae bacterium
GGCGCGTGCGAGGTCGCGGCCGCGGCGGCATCCGCAGCGTGCGGTGCGGGCCGCCCCGCCAGCAGATGAGCCGCCACCGCGCCGAGCGCGACCAGCGCATTGAACGTCGCCGCGACGATCACCGAGCCCTGCATGCCGAGCAACGGGAACAGCGCGATCGCGCAGGCCAGGCAGGCGGCACCCGCGCCCAGCGTGTTGACGTGGTACAGCAGGCCCACTGCCTCGCCGACATGGCCTGAACGGCGCACCAGGTGGCCCACCAGCAGCGGCAGCGTGGCGCCCATCAGCAGCGTCGGCACGAGCACCAGCGCGAGCGTGACCAGCGCTGTCCAAGGCAGCGGCGCGCCGAGCACCAGATCGCCGACGCGCTCGAAGAGCGCCAGCGAGACCATCCCGAACGCACCGGTCAGCGCCTCGATCGCCGCGAGCAGCAGGAGCAGCGGCAGGCCGCGACGCTTGGAGAGCCAGCCGCCGGCCAGGCTGCCGAGCCCGAGACCGAGCATGAATGCGGTCACGACGATCGTGACCGATTCGATGTTGACGCCGAAGATGCGGAACAGCGCACGCTGCCAGACGAGCTGGTAGATCAGCGCGGGAAAGCCGGAGAAGAAGAACAGCACGCACAGCACGCGCAGGTGCGGCTCCGCGATCGACTCGGGGGCGGTGCGCGAGCCCGGCAAGGCTGCGGCGGACATGCTCATCGGGCCATCGCCTCCAGGTTCGAGACCCGCGCGAGACGCGCGGCGCTCCGCGCGCGTGCCGCCCCGCGCCGGCCGAGTGCGATCAGCGCAACGGCCAGCCCGACGCCGGCCAGCACGTCGACGACGTAGTGGCCGCCGTCGACCGGCGTGGACAGCAGCATCGCCAGATCGAGCACGATGAAACCCGGCAGGACGAATCGCGTCGCACGCACCGCATGCACCAGCAGCACCGCCAGCGCCGCATGCAGCGACGGAATCGAGATCAGACCCTGCATCCGATCCAGCGCGATCTCGCGCAGCCGGCCGTCGCGCAGCAGTTCGAAGTGCGAGAGCGCCGACAAGTCGACCGATGCGCCCGCGACCGCATGGAACTTCCACGCGCCCGCGGCCGGAAAGACGCCCGAGACCGCGATGGTGAACAGCGTCGCCGCGATGAACAGCAGCATGAACGACTCGAGTTGGGCGCGCCGCCCGCTGAGCGCCAGGAACAGCACGACGAAGACGAGCTGCGTGAGTCCGCTGTGGTAGGCGACGTGAAGCACGCTGCGCGTCACGGCGTGGACCTGGAGCCAGGCGTGCAGCGCCAGCCAGTCGAAACCCAGCGCATGGTCCGCATCGGCGAGCGACGCATCGACCAGCGCGGCGTTCGTGCCGACCACCAGGTAGCTGAGCGTGGCTGCCGCGGCCTGGAACATCAGCAGCAGGACACAGAACGACATCGCGGTGGCGATGCGCGCGTCACGGCGATAGCGCGCTATCGCCAGCGGCGCTGCGCAGGCGCCGACGCCCAGCGCGAGCACGACCAGACCGCGCGCCGAGACCGACCAGCCGCCGAGCACGAGCCACACGATGTCGACGCCCAGCACGACCGCCGTGATCGTCCACGCGCAGCCCAGCGGGCTTGGCGTGGCGAGCCGGGTTCGAATCGATGCGGTGCTCGAAGCGTTCTGCATGGCAGAGCGATCTTCGAGTGGGGAGCGGCCCGCCACCAGGGAGGAACCGTCGCTCAAACCGGGAGGTTGATCCCCCCGCAAGTACGCGGGCGCACCCGCGCGCGCAGCCGGCTCAGGCGTCCAGGCGCGGGCGCGTCGCTGCGCCCAGCCCGTGCGCGGTCGCATAGACGTGCAGCTCGAGCCGCCCGCGCACGCACAGCTTGCTGTAGATGGTCGTCAGGTGGTTGCGCAAGGTGTGCTCGCTCATGCCGAGCTCGTCGGCCACCGACAGTTGCTTCGCGCCGGCGCTGCGCACCATGGTCACGACGATCTCGCGCTCGCGCGGCGTCAGGCTCGCGATGCGCTGGGCATCGGGGTCAGACTTGCACGATGCCACTGCGGCCGGGCCGCCGTCGGTCAGCGCGCTCAGCACGTCGCCGAGCAGTGCGCCTTGCAGCCAGACCTCGCCGTCGTTGACCTTCTGGATCGCCCGCAGGATGGTGTCCGCCGGCGCCGACTTGTGGACCACGCCGCGCGCCCCCTTCAGCACGGCGGCCCGGTGCTGCGCGAGATCATCGGCCGCGGTCAGCACCAGCACGCGCCCGGGGCAGCGCTGGCGCAGGCTCGCAAGCGAGGCGCTGGTGTCTTCGCCACCCAGGTCCAGGTCGAGCAGGATCACGTCGGCCGCGGCGGCCGCGTCGTGGTTCATCAGCTCCGTGTGCGAGCTCGCCGTTCCGACGACTTCCATGCTGGCCGAACTGATCAGCCGCTGCAGGCCCCACAGCGTGATCTGATGGTCCTCGGCCACGAACACGCGGATGGCCCGCGAGTGTGCGTTGTGATCAATGCCGGCGCTCGAAGTGAAAAGCATGGATGGCCTCGCAGACACGGTAGGAATCAAAGGGGAACCTCGATGACGAGCTCGGTGTTCACGCCGTCATGGCGAGCCACCGTCAAGGTGCCGCCGAGCTCGGCCGCGCGCTCGCTGAGCGAGCCGGGGCAGAAGTCGTTGACCGGGCGGCCGCGCACCGTGCCCGCATCGTCGCGAACGACGAGGCGCAGCCTCGCGCCGTCGATCGCCAGGCCGATGCGCACGTGCTGCGCCGCGGTGTGCTTGCGCACGTTGTTGAGCGCCTCGTTGACCATGTGGAACAGCGCGCTGGCCAGCGCACGCGTGGTCGGCAGGTGGTCGGCGCATTCGACCTCGACCTCGATGCCGAACAGCAGCGCAAAGCGTCGCGCCTGGCGGCGCACCGCCGGCACCAGCGCGTTGTCGCCCTGCTGGCAGCCGGTACGCAGGCCCGAGATCAGCTCGCGCAGCGCCGAGACCTCGCTGTTCACCAGCGTCGCGAGCGACTCGACCTCGGCACGCGCCGGGTTGTCGGGCGGGATGCGCAGCGCCACGCATTCGACCGCGTACTTCAGGCCCAGATAGGGTTGGATCGCGCTGTCGTGCAGGTCGCGTCCTATGCGTGCACGCTCGTGGCTCGCGCTCTCGTCCTGCAGCTGGTCGACCAGCGCGGCCTGCTCGACGATGCGCAACAGCTCGGCGGTCGCGCCGGACAGCGCCGACACGTCCTGCAGTGCGCTGCGCACGCCGCCGTAGCCGACGACGAAGTGGCCGTGCTCGCGCGTGTAGCGCTGCAGCGGCACCACGTGCAGGCTGCGCACGTCCAGCGTGCGGGCGAGTTCGGCCAACGCGGCCGTCAGCCCGCGCGGCAGCGGCTGCTTGCCGTGCGAGCGCACGCGCCGGCGCGGATCCCACCAGTGGCGCGCCACGTAGCTCACCGGGAACGACGGCACCTGCGCCAGCCGCTGCTCGAGGTTGGTGTGCACCTCGGCCTTCGCGCGGAAGCTGCCGTCCTCGCGGCTGGCCAGCATCGCCGGCGCGCCGAACTTGCTCGGCAGCACGAGCGCGACCACGTCGGCCTGGGTGCCGATGCGCAGCTTCTCGACCAGCTCGGCGCAGATCGATTCGAGGCCGCGGCGCGGGTCGAGCTGCGCGCCTAGCTCGTCGATCAGCGCCAGGCGATGCCGCAGCACGCTCATCGGCCGCGCGACGACGGCGGCAGCAGGCACCAGCGTCAGCACCAGCAGCGTCGGAAGCGTGTGGCGCCAGCCGGCCGTCAGCAACTGCGTCAGTTCGGTGGATTCGGCGTAGAGCAAACCCAACGCGGCCGCCAGGGCCAGCGTGACACCGGGCGTCACGCCGAAGCCGATGCTGGTGAGAACCACCGGGTGGATCAGCGTGACGGTCATCATCGCGGTGCCCGCGCTGAAGACCTTGAGCACCAGGCACGACCAGGCGACATCGATCCAGTACGGCCACACGCCGTTCACGCGAGACGAGCGCTCGGTGGCTTCGACCCACAGCAGCCAGGCGGACCAGGCGCAGTACGCGACCAGGATCAGCTTCGGCCACGGCACTGTCTGCTGTTCGCCGGCCAGCAGCAAGACGGTGCACATCAGCGCAGTGACCACGCGGATGCCGGCCGAAAAGCGCCGCATCTCGGCGGAGGGGCCGCGCCCCATCGTCACACCGTCCGATTGCTGTTCAAACCACCGCAGCACCATGCACCCCAACCAATTGTTGCTAATTGCAACTCGATGGGATGGATAGTCGGCCAATGCGAGTGTGTTGCGCACCCCTCAAAGCAATGGCGTATGCCGTTCGGTGCATAAGCACCGCGAAATTCTCCCGGACCTCGGGAAGATACCGAGAACAGCGCGCTACAGCGCATCGACCGACTCGCCTTCGATGCTGAAGACACGCACGCAGTCGCGCCCGCTCGCCTTGGCCGCATACATCGCGACGTCGGCGCCGCGCACGAGCGCATCGGCATCCAGGCCCGCCGCCGGATACAGCGCGATGCCGATCGACGCGCCGACACGCAGCCGGTGCGACTCGATCTCCATCGTCTGCCCGATGCCTTCCAGGATGCGATGGGCCAACCCCTGCGCGGCATCGGAGCGTCCCACCTGGTATTGCAGGATCGCGAATTCGTCCCCGCCCATGCGCGCGACCACGTCGACCTCGCGTGCGATTTGCCTCATCCGGTCGGCGACCAGCGAAAGCACCTTGTCGCCGATCGCATGGCCGTGGCGATCGTTGATCGGCTTGAAGCCGTCCAGGTCGATGTAGTGCACGGCGAAGGTCTCGCCGCTGCGCTCCGACGCCTGCACGGCACCCGCGAGGTGCTCCAGGAAAACCTCGCGGTTGACCAGCGAGGTCAGGCCGTCGTGCCGCGCCACGTGGCGGATGCGCTCCTCGGCACGGCGGCGATCGGTCACGTCCGTGTACGTGCGCAAGACGCCGCCGCCCTCGATCGGGATGCTGTAGACCTCGATCACGCGGCCGTCCGGGCGCTTGCGGTCGTAACAATGCGGCCGGTCGAGGATGCCGCCCTGCCGGACGAACTCCTGCAGCTCCTGCGGCGTATGCACGAACTCGTCGGTGGACCACTGGTAGGCGAGCACCGCCTCGAACGTCGGCTTCGAGGCCATCAGGTCCTGGGGCAGATCCAGCAGCTCGATCGCGCGCCGGTTGCAGACCTCGACCACCCGCTCGGCGTTGACCATCATCACGCCCTGGTCCATGCGCTGCAGCGTGGCTTCGAGGATCGTCGACTTCTCGGTCAGCAACTCCTGGCTGGCCCGCAGCGCGCGCTCGGCCTGCTTGCGCGCGGTCACGTCGCGCCCGACCGAATGCAGCATCGTGCGACCGGACGGGTCGTGCTGCACCGTGTTGGTCCAGGCGACCCAGCACTCGCGCCCGTGCGGCGCCGCCGTCCGGTTCTCGGCGGTCACCGTGGCGCCGCTGGAGATGACGTCGGCGATCCGGCCGCGGACGATCTCGCGATCGGCCGGATCGACGTGATCCAGCAGATTGCGGCCGATCATCGCGGCCGGCGTGGTGCCGAAGTGCCGCGCATAAGCCGGGTTGACATAGACCAGCTCGCCGTCGGGCTTGGCGAGCGACACCAGCTCGGTCTGGTCCTCGAGGATGGAGCGGATGCGCTGCTCGCTCGCGACCAGGCGCGTGAGCAGCGGGCGGACCTGGCTGTTCTGCGCATAGATGGCCAGCGCGACGATCCCGACCAGCGCGATGAGCAGCAGGTTCAGCCGCGGCCGCAGCGGCGCGTAGAGCGTGTCCACGTCGGTCTTCACCGCGAAGCCGAGGCCGAAGTCCATGAGCGGCGCGTAGGCCGAGATCACGTTGACGCCGCGGCCGTCCTTGTGGAACAGCACGCCGCGTTCGCCGCGCACGGCGCGGGTGACCGGCAGCCCCGGGTTGCCGGCCGCATCGAACATGGTCGTCGTGAACCCCGTGGGCCGCAGCCGGTTGGGCGCGCAGATCGCCTTGTCGCCGTCGCGACCGCAGATCGCCGCGTCGGACGTCTCGCTGGCCGCCCGCAGATCGGCCAGCAGGCGATCGAACAACGGCATGCGCTGCTCGGTGACCACGCGCCCGACCACACGGCCATCGACGACGACGTCGCCTTCGGCGAGCAGCACGTAGCCGTCCTGCCAGGCCAGATAGGCGGCGGCCTGACCCGCGTTGCGCAGGCGCTGAACGGTCTTGGCCTGCGGCCGCACCATCACGCCCGACTTCGCGACGAGCGTGCCGCGGCTGTCGTGGAACTCCACGCCGGTCAGCTCCGCGGTCAGGAAGCTGTCGGCCACCTTCTGCATGAAGTCCCGGGCGATCGCGTCGTCCGGCGCGCGGTCCAGCTTCTCCAGGGCCTGGCGCATCGCGGGCCGGTTGGCGACCGTCCTCGAGAACCACAGGCTCACCTCGAGCGCATGGGCCAGCGAGGTCGCGTTGGTCGTCGCGGTGAGCAGCATGTCCTTGGCCACCGAGCGTTCGAACGTGTCGCGCATGATCGCGAAGCCCGCGACGCCGCCGGCGAGCGCCACCAGCGCGATGACCGCGATCGAGCGGCGCCGGATGCGCTGCTTGCTCGCGAGCAGCTCCTGCGGATCGAACGACAGCGCGGCTTCATGCAGCGTCCACAGGCCGGCGCCGACGATCGCCAGCGCGAACGCGGTCATCGGCAGCATGCGGTTGAAGTTCGCCACCTGGTACAGCGTTTCCAGGCCGACGAAATACCCGACCAGCCCGCCCAGGCCGATGACCGACACAGCCAGCACCAGCGCGAGGAAGACGAGTCGGCTGGCCCGCGTGGCCGGCCGCTTGAGCAGCCAGAACGCGCACCCCGTGAGCAGGAACGCGACGCTCGCGTTCGCGGACAGCCGGCCCGGATTCGGATTGAGGGCCGTCGGAACCGCGCCGGCGCGGACGACGTCGATTCCCAGCGCAATGCCGCTCGCACCCTCGAACAGGTAGCCCAGCGGCAGCGCGATCAGCGCCGCGATGCAGAGCGCCGACAAGCGACCGAGCCAGGCGCGTCGAACCGGTTGCGGCGATGCGTCGAAGAAGCAGATGGCGATCGCGACGAAGAGCAGCGGATTGACGATGCCCAGGTACTGCGAGTCGGGGATCAGGCGCGTGATCGCGTCCACCTGAAACAGCCAGCGCACGGCCACGGCCAGGCCGTACAAGCCGACCAGGAGGCCGGCAACTCGCGGAGCTGAAAGGGCGGGCTTCTGCATGAAGGTCTCTGCGCCGCCGGAACGAGCGGCGGCTGAGCTCGCGGCACACACCCACAAAACAACAAGCCGGCGATACCGAGGCGAAATGCTATGCCGAAGCGTACCCGCCGAACGCGCGAAATGAACCGTTGCGCGGCGCCAGTTCTGCGAAATTCATCGAAGCCCGTCGAGAACAGGGGCCGCGCCGTCAGGCGGCCGCGGCCAGATCGAAGATCAGGCTCGCTTCGGTCCACTTCCGGCCGGCCGGCGTCCACGGCGTGCTCGCCTGGAAACGCCACATCAGCGCCTCCCATGCGGCGATCCGCGGGTTCTCCGATTCGGCGCACGCCATGCGCCCGGCATCGAAGCGCGCGTCGTCGGTCTCCATGATCATGCACAGCCGCGTGCCGAGACGGTAGATCTCCATGCCGGTGACGCCCTGCTCGCGCAGGTGCTGCATCACCTCGGGCCACACGGCCCGGTGATGGGCCTCGTACTGCTCGATCAGCCCGGGGTCGTCCTGCAGGTCGAGCATCAGGCAATGCCGCATCGCGTGGTCTCCTCGAGACGAGAGCCTGCCGTCAGGGCAAGGCGCGGTCCAGATGAACATAGCCGCCGTC
>DATEFR010000285.1:0-7681 GCA_035280545.1 Burkholderiaceae bacterium
TGGCGGCGCGATCTGCACCAGCATCCCGAGCTCGGCAACCGCGAATTCCGCACCAGCGAAATCATCGCGAAGCACCTGGCGGCGCTGGGCCTGGACGAGGTGCGCACCGGTGTTGCGCACACCGGCGTCGTCGGCCTGCTGGAGGGCGCGCTGCCCTGCCCGGTCGTCGCGCTGCGCGCCGACATGGAGGGGCTGCCGGTCGAGGAGCGGGTCGATCTGCCGTTCGCGTCCAAGGTGCGCACGCAGTGGAACGGCGAAGACGTCGGCGTGATGCACGCCTGCGGCCACGATGCGCATGTCGCGATCCTGATGGCGGTGGCCAGCGTGCTCGCCGGGCTGCGCGAGCAGCTGCCCGGCTCGGTCAAGTTCATCTTCCAGCCCGCCGAGGAGCTGCCGCCCGAAGGCGAAGAGGGCGGCGCGAAGCTGATGATCGAGCAGGGCGCGCTGCGCAACCCGGTGCCGGATGCGATCTTCGGGCTGCACGTCACGTCGCGGCTCTCGACCGGCACGATCGGCTACCGCAGCGGGCCGGCGATGGCGAGCGCCGACCGCTTCCGCATCAACGTCACCGGCCGGCAGACGCACGGCGCGATGCCGTGGTTCGGCGTCGACCCCATCGTCACCGCGGCGCAGGTCGTGCTGGGGCTGCAGACCATTGTCAGCCGCCAGGTCGACATCTCGGACGGGCCGGCGGTCGTGACCATCGGTGCGATCAAGGGCGGCAACCGCGAGAACATCATTCCCGATTCGGTCGAGATGCGCGGCACCATCCGCACCTTCGACGAAGGTGTGCGCGACGACATCCACGGGCGCGTGAAGGACACCGCCGAGGCGATCGCGAAGGCCGCGCGCGCCACCTGCGAGGTCTGCATCCGCAAGGACTACCCGGTGACCGTCAACGATGCGCAGCTGACCCACGCGATGCTGCCGACGCTGCAGCGCATCGCGGGCCCCGCGAACGTGATGCAGGTTCCCAAGGTCACCGGCTCGGAGGACTTCTCGTTCTACCAGCATGTCGTGCCGGGCCTGTTCTTCTTCGTCGGCGTGACGCCGCCAGGGCAGGACCTGAGCAGCGTCGCGCCGAACCATTCGCCGCTGTTCTTCATCGACGAGAAAGGCCTCGCGCTGGGCGTGCGTGCGCTGGCGCACGCGACCTGCGATTTCCTGGAGTCGCCGCCGGTGCTGGGCTGAGTGCGGTCAACGCACCTCGGGCGGTGCGTTACAGATCTTCCGGACTGAGACCGGTGTGCTTCGCGATTCGAGCCAGCATGCGCGGCCCAATTTCTTCGCCGTCGTGGAAGGCGAACACAAAGTCCTGCCAGCCGGCGCGCGACAGCGTTCTATGCGAGCCTGTTTGCCGCTTCAGTTGCCAGCCCAGCCTGAGCAGAGCGGCGAAGACGCGCTTGGCTTTGGCCGATGGCCATTGGCTCATGCAGCCGCGGGAAGCACGATGCTGATTTCGGCCGGGCCGGCTTCGCCATGCTCCAGTTGCTCGGCCAGTGCACGAAGAGCCAGTGCCTCGGCCTTGGCCATGGCTTCGTTGGCCGATTTGCCATAGGCGAGAACGCCCGGTAGTTGAGTGACCTCCGCCAGCCAGCGGCCATCGTCTTCGCGTTCGACTTCAAGAGTGAGCTGCATGCGTTGCCCCATGGTTCGGTGCAGTTTACCGGTTGTTGCTTCGTCGCGAACCACGAGGCATTTACGACATCGGTTCGATGACGAGACGATGCCGCGCGATGATCTGCGTCGTCGTGGGGCGATCGGATTGGACGTCGAGTTCGACGACACGTGCGTCGATCGACCGGCCGTCGATCACGAGTTCGCCGATCGCGATCGGCAGCCTGAAGCGCCGCGGCCCGGCGCTGCCGGGGTTGATGTAGAGCACGCCGTCGCGCTGCGCGATCGTCGGCTTGTGCGAGTGGCCCGAGACGACCACGTGCACGCCGGCGCTGTGCGGGGCCAGGCCCAGCTGCGCGAGGTCGTGGATCGCATAGACCCAGGCCGCGCCGAATCTCACGAGCTCGCTGTCGCGCAGCGCGTCGGCCCAGGCGCCGTGGTCGTTGTTGCCGCGCACCGCGGTGACCGGCGCGATGCGTGCGAGCTCGTCCAGCACGCCCGCGTCGCAGATGTCGCCGCCGTGCACGATCGCGTCGCAGCCGCGCAGGAACGCGAGCGCCTGCGGGCGCAGCAGGCCGTGCGTGTCCGAGATCAGGCCGATGCGGCGCATGGCGACCATGGTCCTGCGACCGCATAGGCTTCGCCGTCGCCGGGCCACGGCGGCATCGTGGCGACCGCTTCGATGCCTTCGGTGGCCGACGCGCGGAACTGGAAGTGCGTGCCCAGCGGGATCGTCAGGCACACGCCGGGCTCGAGCACGACCGTCTCCTCGCGCTCGCCCTGGCGGCGCCACATCTCGCCGCGGCCGGCGACGATGTACCAGACCTCCTCGACCGTGCGGTGCGCAACGGCGTGCGCCACGGCGCCGGGGCCGAGCTGGAAATGCGCCATGCCGCCGGCCTTCAGGCCCAGCAGCACGCGGACGTCCGAGCCGTCCGGCGCCACGGTCGTGGGCAGGGCCGGCAGATGCATCGTCGCGAAATCGTTCATCGGGGCAGGCACCTCGCGGTGTGGTCAGACGTCGTGGCTGTAGACGATGAAGCCGGCATGCCGCGCGACTTTGTCGTACAGCTGCCGGCCGGCGGTGTTGGTCTGCTGCGTCTGCCAATAGATGCGCCGGATACCCGCGTGTGCCGCGCGTTCATAGACACCCTGGATCAGCGCGCGGCCGACGCCGCGGCCCCGCGCCGCCGGGGCGGTGTACAGGTCCTGCAGATAGCAGGTGAGCTCGATGCGCGTCGTGCTGCGATGAAAGAGATAGTGGGCGAGCCCGAGCAATCCGCCGGCGTCGTTGTCGTCCTGCGCGACCAGCGCAAAGACCGGCTCGGCCGGATCGAGGAAGCGCTGCCACGTCATCGCGGTGATGTCGGGCGACAGCGCGGTCTCGCCTGCGCGTCCGTAGAACGCGTTGTAGCCGTCCCAGAGCGGCTTCCAGGCGGCGTAGTCGGCGGTCGCCAGGGCTCGGACGACGGGAGGCGGCATGCGGTCTTTCACTTCTGCTTCCACGATGGCACGAGAGCCGGCACGTGCCGGCGGTAGGCGGTGTACTGCTCGCCGAAGCGCTCGGCCATCCAGCGCTCCTCGAGCCGGAGCTTGCGCCACAGCGCGGCCCACGCGATCAACACGGCCAGCACGCCGCGCCACTCGCCGCGTGCCAGCGCCGAGCCGATGAGCGCGGCGAGCAGCCCGGTGTAGATCGGATGGCGCACGAGCGCATACGGGCCGTCGGTCACCAGCTCGTGGCCGCGCTTGAGCGTCACGGTCCCGCTCCAGTTGCGCCCGAGGTGCACGCGGGCCCAGGCCGTGAAGAGCAGGCCCGCCGCGGTGATCAGCGCCGCGACCCAGAACACCCACGGTGCCCACGGGTAGAGCCGCACGTTGAGCCATGCGCCGGGCACCCGGTCTAGCCAGAGCAGGGCGACCGCCAGCAGCAGCGGCACGATGTGCAGCAGACGCGAGCTCATGGGCTCGCGGCGTTCGGTGGGCTTCGCGCCGCGCGATGCCGCCCACCAGTACGCGATCCAGCACAGCCACATCGCGGGAAACAGGCGGTCGTAGATCAGCGACATCGAAGGGAGCTCGTGGGGTGGCCGGCGGCCATGTCCCGATTGTGCGGACGTTTCACCCCGTTGCGCCGTCTCGCACGTGCAAGCCGGCATCACCCACCCGATGGAGCTTGCCATGCCCCTGCCGATCGCCTCGTCGTCGTCGTCCAGTCCGTCATCGCCCGCCGCGCCGCGGCGGCGCTCGTTGCTGCTCGCCGCCGGCGCCGTGTTCGCGCTGGCCGGTTGCATGACGCCGCCCGACGCAGCGGCCGTCGGGCAGGGTCTGGTCGACATCGAGGTCGTCGATCGCGAAACCGGCCAGGTGCTCGAGGTCTATCGCCATGCGGGTCGCTGGTATGTCGCGGGACGACCCGGCGCGCGCTATGCGATCCGCATCACGAACCGCACCGGCTCGCGCATCCTCGCGGTGACCGCGGTCGACGGCGTGAACGTGCTGAGCGGCCAGACCGGTGCGTGGTCCCAGAGCGGCTACGTGTTCGACCCCTGGCAGCGCTACGAGATCACCGGCTGGCGCAAGAGCGATTCGCAGGTCGCCGCGTTCGAGTTCACGTCGCTGCCCGATTCGTATGCGGCGCGCACCGGGCGGCCGCTGGATGTCGGCGTGATCGGCGTCGCGGTGTTCCGCGAGCGCGTGGTGCGGCCGGCGTGGCGCGATGCCGAGCGCGAGCGGCGTTCCAACGGGGCGTTCGACGACCGGCTCGAACGGCGGCTGGCCGACGGAGCGGCGGCGCCTTCCGCACCGGCGCCTCAAGCGGCCGAACAACAAGCCAAGTCGGCAACCCGTGCCGACCGCCTCGGCACCGGCCACGGCCAGCGCGAGGAGTCGTGGGTCTCGACGACGCAGTTCGACCGCGCGAGCAGCACGCCCGACGAGATCGTCAGCGTGCAGTACGACCGCTACGAGAACCTGCTGGCAGCCGGCATCGTCGGCAGCGCACCGATCGCGCGGCCGCGGCCGTTCCCGGGATCGCGCGATGTCGCGGGCTACGTGCCCGATCCGCCGGCCCGGTACTGACGCGACCTGCTCAGGTCCGCCAGACGCGCGGCATGCAGGCCGGCAGCGCCCACGCGGCCTCGCGCCAGCGCGCCCACACCGCGGTGAGCAACCGCATCGCCGGCTCGACCCGCGCGGCCAGCGCGCGCAGCACCACGATGCGCTCGTTGGGCGCGGTGACGCCGCTGCGGGCTTGCAGCGCAGCGTCGCCGCCGGCGGCTGCGTCGCCGATCGCGGCACGTGCCGCATCCAGCAATGTCTCGCGACGCTCGCGCGCCAGCTCCGAACCGGCGGCAAACCACAGCGTGGCCAGCACCCGTTGCCGGTCCCAGCCCAGCGGCGAATCGAGCAGCCGCGTGTCGTCGGCATGCAGGTGGCCGCGCTCCAGCCAGCAGCCCGGCAGCTCGATCGTCTGCGTGTAGCGGCCGCGCTCGAACGCCTGGTCGGCGGCCGGCAGGCCCAGCGCCAGCACGTCCCAGCCCATCATCTCGGCCGCGGGTGCGAGCTCGAAACGCATCCGCGTCTCGGCCAGGCAGCCGCTGTAGGCCAGCGTCTCCAGCGGCAGCCACTCGAGCCGCGCACCGTCGGCGATGCGCGCGCTCACGTCCTGCAGCGCCGGTGCGCCCAGGCTGCGATAGAAGCGCGTCGCGCCCGGTGTCGTGATCAGCGCGTGCGCGTGCGCGGCCAGGGCGACGTCGACCTCGAGCACATCGCCGCCGACGATGCCGCCCGGCGGGTGCACGAGCACGCTGTGGCAGATCTGCGGCGCTTCGGGGTACAGGCTCTTCAGCACGCGCAGCGGGCCGTCGTGCCGGTCATGCAGGAGGGTTCGATCGTGGCCGGGGTCCCCGCTGCGCCGGTAGGCCAGCTCGAGCCGGCCCTGCCAGGTCATGCCGGCCTGCACGAGAGTCGGCAGGCGAGGTCCGGGGTCGCATCGATCATGCGCGGGGGCAAGCGGTCTTCGGCGGTCTTCATCAGGCGGGATTCTGCTGCAGCCCGCCGCGCTGCCGCCATTCGCGCGGCGAACAACCGAAGCGCCCGCGGAACGCGCGGCTGAAATGCGCCGCGTCGTTGAACCCCCAGCCGAATGCGATCTCGGCGACCGAGGCCTTGCCGCGGCGCGGATCCAGCAGCTCGCGGCCGCACGCCTCGAGGCGGCGCGTCCACAGGTACTGCGACGGCGGCAGCGGCTCGGACCTGAACAAGCGGTGCAGATGCCCCACCGACATGCCCAGCTCGGCCGCGATCGCCGCGACCGACAGCGCCGGGTCGCGCAGGCGCTCGTCGACCAGCCGCTTGAAGCGCGCCACGTGATAGGCCGTCAGCGATGACGGCTCGGCGCCGCTGCAGGCCGGCAGCGACTGCAGCCCGGCGACCAGGATGTTGACGACGATGGAGGCCACCGCCGCCGCGGAGGCCGGCTGCAGCGTCTCGACCTCGTCGCTGAGCGTGCGGATCATGTTGATCATCAGGTGGCCCGCGCCGGCCCGGCCCGAGACCGCGGTCGCGGTCAGTTTTTCGGTGTCGCGCACGACGCCGCGCAAGTGGTCGCCGCGCAGCTTCAGCACGATCTCCTCGAAGTCGGCATCGAAGTCCAGCACGTACGGGCGCGTGCTGTCGTAGATCGCGAAGTCGCCGGGGGCGAGCAGCGCCTGGCGGCCGTCCTGCGAGATCAGGCCGCGGCCGCGCGTCTGGATGCTGACGATGAAGTAGTCGTCGGCCGAGCGTGCGATCTCGTGCGGCGTGCGCATCACGTGCTGGGCCCGCGAGCGGATCACCGACAACCCCAGCCCGGGCAGGTGGTGGCTGCGGATCTCGCCGCCGAAGTCGTCCTGCGCGAGCGCGTCGCAGTCGAGCCGCACGTAGGTCTTGCAGATCATGTCGATCCAGTACGCGAGCCGCTGCTCGGGGGCGACGGAATCGGTGGTCAGGAGTTCGCTCATGGGCAGCGATGGCGGCGGTGCAAGTTGCGCCAGTGTGATTCATTTCGGCGCCGTCCGGTACGGGTGCGCCGGCCGGCGCGGCGGCCTCGGCGACCTGGGATCAAGAGCCGCGCGAGATGGAGTCAAGACGCGCGCCGCACGGCGCCGCAAGATGCCGGCGCGCCTCCCAACACCCACCCCCCGGAGTCCACGACCATGCCTGCCAAGACCCACCCCCGTTTACGCGTCGCCGCGATCCAGGCGGCCCCGGTGTTCCTCGACCTCGACGCGACCCTCGCGAAGACGATCAACCTGATGCAGCAGGCGGCGAAGAACGGCGCGAAGCTGATCGCGTTCCCCGAGACCTGGATCCCGGGCTACCCGTGGTGGATCTGGCTCGATTCGCCGGCGGCCGGCATGCAGTTCGTGCAGCGCTATCACGACAACTCGCTGATCGTCGGCTCGCCGGAGTTCGAGCGGCTCGCGCAGGCAGCGCGCGAGTTTCGCATCTGGGCCGCGATCGGCTACAGCGAGAAGCGCGGCGGCAGCCTGTACATGGGCCAGGCGCTGTTCGACGACCAGGGCAACGTCGTCAAGACGCGGCGCAAGCTCAAGCCCACGCACGTCGAGCGCACCGTGTTCGGCGAGGGCGACGGCTCCGACCTCGCGGTGATGGAGACCGGCATCGGCAACGTCGGCATGCTGTGCTGCTGGGAGCACCTGCAGCCGTTGTCGAAGTACGCGATGTACGCGCAGAACGAGCAGATCCACATCGCGAGCTGGCCCAGCTTCTCGCTGTACCGCGGTGCCGCCTATGCGCTGGGGCCCGAGCTCAACAACGCGGCCAGCCAGCTCTACGCGGCCGAGGGCCAGTGCTTCGTGCTCGCGCCGTCCGCGACGGTCTCGAAGGACATGAGCGAGCTGCTGTGCACCGACGAGACCAAGCGCCACCTGCTGCTGCCGGGCGGCGGTTTCACGCGCATCTACGCGCCCGATGGCTCGCCGCTGGGCGAGACGATCCCCGAAGGCGAGGAGGGCATCGTCTACGCCGACATCGACCTCGGGATGATCTCGCTCGCGAA
>DATEFR010000286.1:0-9042 GCA_035280545.1 Burkholderiaceae bacterium
GCGAGCGGCTTGAGCCAGCGCTCCTTCTGCGCGTCGTTCGCCCACGCCATCAGGATCGAGCAGACCGGGCAGTTGTTGACGCTGACGACGGTCGAGGTCGCACCGTCACCGGCGGCGATCTCCTCGAGGATCACCGCGAGCGCGAGGTAGTCCAGCCCGGCGCCGTCCCACTCGGCCGGCACCGCGACGCCATAACAGCCGAGCGCGGCGAGCCCGCGCAGCTCGGCCTGCGGGAAATGGTGGCTCTTGTCCCAGGCCGCGGCCTGCGGCGCGATGTGGTCCTGCACGTAGGCACGCACGGCATCCTGCACGGCGCGGTGGTCTTCGCTCAGTTGCATCGTGGATGTCCTGGAGAGTGAAGAGGTGTGGGCCGACAGCGCAAGCTACAGGCTGACCAGGTGTTCGCGTCGAGCGCCGTGTACCGCCGAGAGCGGCACCTTCGCGTCGAAGGTGACGAAGCGCCCGCCATGCTTGACTGCCAGCGCCAGCAGATAGAGATCGATCAACTGACGATGTCCGTGCATGTGCGCATGATGCATCCGCGACTCGTCGAGCACACTGAAATCATCCGGCCAGAACACGTGGACTTTCGCTGAGCACGAGCGCTTCAGAATTTGCAGCGCCTGGGCGAGCGGCACCGGGTTCGTGTACCCCGGCTGGCTCAAGATGCGCACGCAGCCGTTTTGCGTCAGCGGGCAACTCGCCCATCCGTACGCGGCGTTCTCGACGAACCAATTCGACGCGAGGTCGTGATGCACATGCTGTGCGTCGTGCAACGCGATCAGGATGTTGACATCGAGCAGCGCCCGACGCGAGCCACGCGCCTCAGTCGACGCCATCGTCGCGCAACGCGTCGATCAGCTCGTTGGTCACGATGCCGCCGCGCTTGGGCAACGGATGGATGCCATAGCGCGCGAGCTTCTCCTCCACCCGATGAGGATGCGACGGACTGTCCGGATTCGGCGTAGCCAGCGCGCGGCGCACCAGTTCACTGACGACTTCGCCGATGGTTTTCTTCTCGCTGCGCGCGGCTGCCTTGACGGCATAGAGCACGTCGTCGGCGATGTCGAGAGTGGTCCGCATGGACTGGGTCCTATACGATGTGATGCCTGGTGATGCTTGATGCGCGATGTTTGATGCACGATCCTAGCATGCTGGGCCAACAAGCGCCTCACCAGTCGATGCTCGTTCCGTCGTGGTTGAAGAAGCGCCCATTGTCGGCCGGCGTAAGTCTGGCGATCAGGCGACGCATGTCGGCCACGCTCTGCTCGGGCGACAGATCGGCTGCGTCGGTGCCCATGTCGGTTCGGACCCAGCCCGGGTGCAGGCTCACACAGATGCAGCGGCCGGACAGCACCTGCGACACGTCCTTCAGCACCGAGTTGACCGCCGCCTTCGAGGCGCGGTACAGCCAGCCCTGGTGGGTCGTGCGCGGGCCGATCGCGCCCATGCGCGACGACAGCACCGCGAGCTTCGCGCCCGGCGCGAACGCGTCGGCCAGCACCGGCAGCACGCGCATCGGGCCCAGCACGTTGGCGCGCATCACGTGCGCGAACTCGTCATCGGTGGGCGGCTCCAGGCCGGTGCTGCGCGGGCCGTAGACGCCGGCGACATGCACGACGACATCGAAAGCCTGCCCGTCGAGCTGCCGCCCCAGGTGCGAAGCGCTTTCGGTGCTCGTGACGTCGAGCGCCAGCGCCGTCGCGCCGAGCTCGCGCAGCGCGGCCAGGCTCGTCTCGCCGCGCGCCGTGGCGGTGACGTCCCAGCCGTCGGCCCGGTACTGACGTACGAACTCCAGGCCGATGCCGCGCGAGGCACCGATGATCAGGGCACGCATCGGCGAGCGCGGCCCCGTGTCTTGTCTGTCGTCGTGACCATCAAGCCGCGGCCGCCTCGGTGACCAGGATCGTGCCGCGCGCCACGAGCGCCGGGTGCGCGCCGGCGACGCCCGCATGGCCGTCCAGGTGGGCGATCCAGCCGCCGAGCTTGTTGTTCCATTCGATCTTCGCGACCTTCCACATCAGCGCCACGCTCTGCTCGGCGAAGATCGGCCCCTTGAACGCGAAGTTCATGTTCAGGCACAGCATCTCGCGGCGCACGCCGTCGTCGTGGCGCGAGAAGTGCGTCGCGAGCATGCCCATCAGGACGGCCGCCGTCTGCTGGCCGCTCGCGATGATCTCGCCGAAGCGGCCGCGCTGCGCCGCGGTCGCATCCACGTGCAGCGGGTTGTGGTCGAAGCTGCTGCGCGCGAACGAGGCGATCTCGTCGCGCGTGTAGCGCACCGTGTGGGTCAGCTTCTCGCCGGCCTGGACCAGGCGATCGCGTATTTCCACGATCTCCCGCGCCCGTCAGGCCAGCTCGACGGCCAGCGCCGTCGCTTCGCCGCCGCCGATGCACAGCGCGGCGACACCCTTCTTGAGGCCGCGCTTGCGCAGTGCGCCCAGCAGCGTGACGACGATGCGGGCGCCGCTCGCGCCTATCGGGTGACCCAGCGCAACCGCGCCGCCGTTGACGTTGACGATCTCGTGCGGCAGCTTGAACTCGGTCATCGCGGCCAGCGTGACCGCGGCGAACGCCTCGTTGACTTCCCAGAGGTCCACGTCCTTCGCGGCCCAGCCGGTCTTCTGCAGCACCTTGGCGATCGCGCCGACCGGCGCGGTCGTGAACCAGTTCGGCGCCTGCGCGTGCACCGCGTGGCCGAGGATGCGGGCGATCGGCTTGACGCCCAGCTTCGCGGCCGTGCTCGCGCGCATCAGCACCAGCGCGGCGGCGCCGTCGGAGATGCTGGACGAGGTGGCCGCGGTGATCGTGCCGTCCTTCTTGAACGCGGGCTTCAGGCCGGGGATCTTGTCGAGCTTGGCCTTGAACGGCTGCTCGTCGCGCTTGACCACGGTGTCGCCCTTCGCGCTGGCGAGCGTGACCGGCGCGATCTCCCAGTCGAAGCTGCCGTCTTCGTTGGCGCGCTTGCTGCGCTCGGTCGAGGCGATCGCGAACTGGTCCTGCTGCTCGCGGCTGAAGCTGTACTTCGCGACGCACTCCTCGGCGAACACGCCCATCGCCTTGCCGCCGCCATGGGGCAGCTTCTCGTAGGCGTCTTCCAGGCCGTCCAGCGCCATGTGGTCGTACAGGCTCGCGAGGCCGTACTTCGCGCCCTTGCGCATGAAGGTCAGGTGCGGCGCGTTGGTCATGCTCTCCATGCCTCCGGCGACGATCACGTCGGCCGTATCGCTGGCCAGCATGTCGTGGCCGAACATCATCGCGCGCATGCCCGAGCCGCACATCTTGGACAGCGTGACCGCGCCGACCGACTGCGGCAGCCCGGCGCCCAGCACCGCCTGACGTGCCGGCGCCTGGCCTTGCCCGGCCATCAGGCAGTTGCCCATCAGGACCTCGTTGACCGCGTCGCCGGGCACCCCGGCGCGCTCGATGGCGGCCTTGATCGCGATCGCGCCGAGCTGATGCGCCGCGAGCGCGCTGAAGTCACCCAGCAAGCCGCCGATCGGCGTGCGGGCTGCGGAAACGATGACGATGGGGTCGCTCATGGATGGCTCCTGGCTGAATCGGGATCGCGCTGAAGCGCAAAGCGCTTGTGCGCGTCGTATGGAAAGACATCATGCACGTATCCGGCGAGGATGCGCTCCTTGTGGCCTTGCCAGAACGCCGGATCGAGCAGCTCGGCGTGGTGGCGCATGAACACGCCGCGCACCGCGGGGTTGCCGAGCAGGAACGGGCCGAAGGTCTCGGGAAACACGTCCTTCGGGCCGACGCGATACCAGATCTCCCCGGACATCTCCTCCTCCTCGTTGTGCGGCGCCGGCACCTTGCGGAAGTTGCAGTCGGTCAGGTACTCGATCTCATCGTAGTCGTAGAACACGACCTTGCCGTGACGCGTGACGCCGAAATTCTTCCACAGCATGTCGCCGGGAAAGATGTTCGCGCACACCAGGTCCTTGATCGCGTTGCCGTACTCGATCACCGCGCTCTCGATCTGGCTCAGCGACGCCTCCTGCAGGTAGATGTTCAGCGGGATCATGCGGCGCTCGATGTAGAGGTGCCGTATCACCAGCGAGTCGCCGTCTTCCTCGAGCAGACTCGCGCAGAACTCCTTCAGCTCGGCGACCAGCTCGTCGTCGAAGCGCGCGCGCGGGAACGCGACGTTGCTGTACTCCAGCGTGTCGGCCATGCGCCCGACCCGGTCGTGCTGCTTCACGAGCAGGTACTTGCTCTTGATCAGCTCGCGCGTCGTCTCCTTCTGCGCCGGGAAGTAGTCCTTGATCACCTTGAAGACGTACGGGAAGCTCGGCAGGTCGAACACCAGCATCACCATGCCCTTGATGCCGGGGGCGATGCGAAAGCTGTCCGAGCTGTGCCGCAGGTGATAGAGGAAGTCGCGGTAGAACGCGTTCTTGCCTTGCTTGGCGAGGCCCAGCGCGTTGTACAGCTCGCTCCTGGGCTTGCGCGGCATCAGCGAGCGCAGGAACTGCACGTAAGCCGACGGGATCTCCATCGCGACCATGAAGTACGCGCGGGCGAAGCTGAACAGCAGCAGCAGCTCGTCCTCGCCGAACAGCACCGCGTCGATGACCAGGCGGCCGTTGTCGCCGTGCAGGATGGGCAGCGCAAACGGCGTCTCGTTGAAGCCGTTGATGATCTTGCCGACCAGGTACGCGCCCTTGTTGCGATAGAACAGCGAGCTCAACACCTGGACCTGGAAGTTCGCGCGCATCCGGAAGTCGCCGAGCTGCTCGTTGACCGCACGCAGCACGCTGTCGACGTCGCGATCCAGGTCCTCGAACTCGCGCTGCAGCTGGAAGTTCGTGACGATGCGCCGCAAGGTCTCGCGCATCGTGGCCTTGGTCGGGTAGTAGGCGCGGTAGGTCGGCTCCGAGGCCGGTTCTTCGTTCTCGATGTATTCGGTCGCGACCGCCGGGCGCACGAAGATGAAGTCGTTGTTGAAGTAGCGCCGGTGCAGGATCTTGGTCGTGACCGAGTTGAAGAACGTCTCGGCCAGCTCGGGCTGGTGGTGTTCGATCAAGAGGCCGATGTAGTGCAGCTTGACCTGCTGCCACACGTCCTTCGGCAGCTCGGAGACGGCGAACTCGGTCTGCAGCCGCTCGGCGGCTTCGTCGACGCGCTTGTCGTAGAACTCGATGCGCTCGCGCTGGGCGCGTTGCTGGCCATGCCAGTCGGCCACTTCGAAGCGGTGTTTCGCCTCGGCGCTGGTTTCGCGAAACAGCCGGTAGTGGCGGTTGAAGCCGTCGAGCATCGCGCGCGCGATGTCGAACGCGCGCAGGTCGGTCAGCGCGGTCGGGAACGCGGTCGCCATGGCGGGGGCGGCGGGCTCATCGCGGCGCATAGCGGGCCTGCACCGCGGCAATCGCCTGCTCGTAGGTCGCGTTCATCTCCGCGGCCGACGCGACGGTCATCTTCAGATCGTGCAGCAGCCCGTTGGCCAGGCCGTAGAACCAGCCGTGGATCACGAGCTCCTGGCCGCGTGCCCAGGCGTCCTGCACGACGGTGGTCTGGCATGCGTTCAGCGCCTGCTCGACGACGTTGAGCTCGCACAGCGCGTCGACGCGGCGCTCGAGCGCTACGGTTTCGAGCCAGGCGCGGTGGCGGTTGCGCACGTCCTGCACGTGGCGGATCCAGTTGTCGGCCAGGCCGACGCGCAGGTCCTCGAGCGCGGCGCGCACGCCGCCGCAACCCGAATGGCCGACGATGATGATGTGCTTGACCTTCAGCAGGTCGGTCGCGAACTGCATCACCGACAGGCAGTTCAGGTCCGAATGCACGACGACGTTGCCGACGTTGCGGTGCACGAACAGCTCGCCGGGCAGCAGGTCGACCAGCTCGTTCGCCGGGACGCGGCTGTCGGCGCAGCCGACCCACAGGTATTGCGGCGCCTGCTGCGCGAGCAGCCCGGTGAAGAAGCCGGGGCGATTCGCCTCGGTCTTCGCGGCCCACAGGCGGTTGCTGTCGAGTAGCTCTTGGAGTTGGGTGGTCATGGTGCAGCAGCCGGACGGCCCGTCCGGGCCCCATATCCGGAGTCAAGTGTACGCATCGGGCGCGTCGAAACGCCCCGTCGGGCCCGACACGCGGCAGCAACGTGCCAGCAATCCGCCAGCAACATGCCCGCTCGACCATCGCCCCGGTCATGCGCCCGGCCCGCCGACCCACCGCTTTCGCCGTTTCGCCGGTCGTGCAACCGGGGCGGCGGCGCCTGCTCGGCGCGCTGGCCGGGTTGGGCCTCGGCAGCAGCCTGCCGGGCTGCGGTGGCGGCAGCGGCAGTTCGTCCGGGACGACCGCGAGCACCGCCGTGTCCGGAACCTCCTCCGACGCGAGCTCCGCCGCCGCGACCGCCGCCACGGCCATCACCGCCACCGCGACCGCGGTCGACCCGTGGTTCTGGGCCACCGCCGGCACCAGCACCGCGGCCGTGGTGCCCAGCCTGTCCGATTTCGTGCAGGTGCTCGGCTCGGGCACGCTGACGTACGCCTTCCACGCGAGCATCACCAGCGCCACCACCGACCCGGTCACCGGCGTGACGGCCGACACCTCGACCAGCGCGACGCTGGTGCCCTACCTGATCGGCAGATACCTGGTCACCAACGCGAACTGGAAGGCCTTCTGCAACGCGATGGGCAGCGGCTACCACCCCAGCACCTCGACCGCGGCGGGCCAGTATTGGTATGGCGGCGCCTACCCGGCCGGCAAGGAGAATCACCCGGTCTTCTTCGTCTCGTACGCCGATGCGCTCGCGTACTGCGCCTGGCTGGAGACGCAGATCAGCGGCTACATCTTCTACGTGCCGACCGAAGGCGAATGGGAATACGCGGCGTTGGGCAGCCACAGCGGCTACAGCTACCCGTGGGGCACGAGCGCGGACATCGGCTACAACGCGAGCACCGGCGCATTCAGCGCGCCGTTCAACTGCAACGCGGCGTGCACCGAGTACCTGCTGACCAGCTCGGGGCTCACGACGCTGAGCTATTACGACGACACCACCGTCACGACGCTCGCCGACGGCACGACCGCACTGACCAGCGACACCGCGCCGCTGTCGAGCGTGCTCGCGATGAGCAGCAGCGGCGCGGTCACCGGCTGGCAGTACGACAGCGACACGAACAGCACCTGGGCCGACTTCGCGAACTCGGATCAGTTCCACAGCCTGGTCTTCCTGTACGGCGGCTACAGCACCGCGGTGGGCGCCTACGAGAGCGGCAAGAGCTGGTGCGGCTGCTACGACATGGCCGGCAACGCCTACGAATGGACCTCGACGCTGAACGTCGCAAGCAACGGCGCGGAGAGCGGCAGCGAGGTCCATTGCGTGAAGGGCGGTTCGTGGTACGCGACCGCTGCCAGCGGCAAGTCCAGCGGCCGCGGCGAGGGCCGCGCGCCGGGAGGCGCCTACCACTCGGTGGGCCTGCGCGTGGCGGCGCGGGCCAAGTGACCGACCGCGCACCGTCGCGCCGACCTCAGCCTCGTCACATCGTCTCGGCGAACAGCTCCCGGCCGATCAGCATGCGGCGGATTTCGCTGGTGCCGGCACCGATCTCGTACAGCTTCGCGTCGCGCCACAGGCGCCCGAGCGGGTAGTCGTTGATGTAGCCGTTGCCGCCGAACACCTGGATGCCCTCGCCGGCCATCCAGGTCGCCTTCTCGGCGCACCACAGGATCACGCTCGCGCAGTCCTTGCGGACCTGGCGCACGTGTTCGCTGCCCAACTGGTCGAGGTTCTTGCCGACCGTGTAGCAGAACGCGCGCGCGGCCTGCAGCACCGTGTACATGTCCGCGACCTTGCCCTGGATCAGCTGGAACTCGCCGATGCTCTGGCCGAACTGCTTGCGGTCGTGGATGTACGGAACCACGTTGTCCATCACCGCCTGCATGATGCCGATCGGCCCGGCCGCCAGCACCGCGCGCTCGTAGTCCAGCCCGCTCATCAGCACCTTGGCGCCGCCGTTCAGCGCGCCCAGCACGTTCTCGGCCGGCACCTCGACGTTCTCGAACACCAGCTCGCCGGTGTGGCTGCCGCGCATGCCCAGCTTGTCGAGCTTCTGCGCGATCGAAAAGCCCTTCATGCCCTTCTCGACCAGGAACGCGGTGACGCCGCGCGCACCGAGCTCGGGCTCGGTCTTCGCGTAGACGACCAGCGTATCGGCATCCGGCCCGTTGGTGATCCACATCTTGGTGCCGTTCAGGACGTAGTAGCCGCCCTTGTCCTGCGCCTTCAGCTTCATCGAGATCACGTCGGAGCCCGCGCCGGGCTCGCTCATCGCGAGCGCGCCCACATGCTCGCCGCTGATCAGCTTGGGCAGGTATTTCTTCTTCTGCACCTCGCTGCCGTTGCGCTTGATCTGGTTGACGCACAGGTTGCTGTGCGCACCGTAGCTCAGGCCCACCGATGCGCTCGCGCGGCTGATCTCCTCCATCGCGACCATGTGCGCGAGGTAGCCCATGCCGGCGCCGCCGTACTCCTCGGGCACCGTGATGCCCAGCACGCCCAGTTCGCCGAATTTGCGCCACAGGTCCATCGGGAACTGGTCGCTCGTGTCGATCTCGGCCGCGCGCGGCGCGATCTCGGCCTGGGCGAAGTCGCGCACCGCATCGCGCAGCGCATCGACGTCGTCGCCGAGATGGAAGTTCAGGCCAGGCAGGGTGCTGTTCATTCGACGTGTCTCCAGGGAATCAGTGTTTCAGCGCGTCGCGCCCGCGCACGGTCATCACGGTCGCGCTCATCGTCGCGATCAGCTTCTCGCCGCGGCCGTCGGCCCCGAACTGCAGCGCCCGGCCATCGACGACGCTGATCGTGCGACCCGGCTTGACGACCACGCCCTCGAAACGGAAACGCGGTCCGCGCGCCGGCGCGAGCAGGTTGACCTTGAACTCGATGGTGAGCACCGCCGCATCGTCGGGCATCAGTGAAAACGCCGCATAGCCGCAGGCCGAATCGAGCGCCGCGGTCAGCATCCCGGCGTGTATGAAGCCGTGCTGCTGGGTCAGGCTGTCGCGGTGCGCCATCGCGACCACGACGCGGCCGGG
>DATEFR010000287.1:0-2084 GCA_035280545.1 Burkholderiaceae bacterium
AACGCAACGCCCATGCCACCGCCGATGCACAGCGAGGCAATGCCCTTCTTGGCGTTGCGACGCTGCATTTCGTGCAGCAGCGTCACCAGAATGCGGCAGCCCGATGCACCGATCGGGTGACCGATCGCGATCGCACCGCCGTTGACGTTGACCTTGCTGACGTCCCAGCCCATCTCGTTGTTGACAGCGCAGGCCTGCGCGGCGAACGCCTCGTTGATCTCGAGCAGGTCCAGGTCCTGCGGCTTCCAGCCGGCGCGCTGCAAGGCCTTCTGCGACGCGGGCACCGGGCCCATGCCCATGATCGAGGGATCCAGCGCCACGGTCGCATAGCTCGCGATGCGCGCCAGGGGCGTGAGCCCGAGCTGCGCGGCCTTCTGCGCCGTCATCACGACGACCCCCGCGGCGCCGTCGTTGATGCCCGAGGCATTGCCCGCGGTGACCGTGCCTTCCTTGTCGAACGCCGGACGCAGACCGGAAAGCGCTTCGGCGCTGGTCTTCTTGTTGATGAACTCGTCGGCCGCGAAGACGACAGGGTCGCCCTTCTTCTGCGGGATCGTGAACGGCACGATCTCGTCCTTGAACCTGCCGGCTTCCTGCGCGGCCGCGGCCTTCTGCTGCGAGGCGAGCGCGAGCGCGTCCTGCTTGTCGCGCGTGATGCCGTACTTCTTCGCGACGTTCTCGGCCGTGATGCCCATGTGGTACTTGTTGTAGACGTCGAACAGGCCGTCGACGATCATCGAATCGATGAGCTTCCAGTCGCCCATGCGCGCGCCCTCGCGGGAGTTCGGCAGCACGTGCGGCGCGAGGCTCATGTTCTCCTGGCCGCCGGCGATCACGATCTCGGAGTCACCGTCGCGGATGGCCTGGGCCGCGAGCATCACGGCCTTCAAGCCCGAGCCGCAGACCGCGTTGATCGTCAGGGCCGGCACGCTTTGCGGCAAGCCGCTCTTGATGACGGACTGACGGGCCGGGTTCTGGCCCGAGCCCGCCGCGAGCACCTGGCCCAGGATCACCTCGTTGACCTGGTCGGGCGAGAGCTTCGCGCGCTTCAGCAGCTCGGCGATCACGGCAGCGCCGAGCTCGGGTGCGGGGGTCTTGGCGAGCGTGCCGCCGAACTTGCCCACGGCGGTACGGGCGGCTGCGACGATGACGATGTCGGTGGTCATGGCGGTTCTCCGGAAAAGCTGTGAAAGGGTGAGGACGGACGCGTTCGGAAAGACAGAATCGTGAGCGATGGGTTCAGTGGCGCTGCAGGCGGTGCAAACCGAGATTACGCCTTTTGCTTGACGTAGCGGCCGGGCGCCGGCTCGATTGGCCGGTATTGGCGGTTGCCCGGCGTCTTGGGCGCGGCAATCTGCTTGCCGGCGTGGCCTTTGAGCCAGGTGGCCCAGTCGGTCCACCAGCTGCCCGGGTGTTCCTTCGCGGCATCGAACCAGGCCTGCGGCTGCGCCGGCAATGCGGCCGAGGCGCCGATCCAGTGGCTGCGCTTGCGCTTGGCCGGCGGGTTGATCACGCCGGCGATGTGGCCGGACGCGCCCAGCACGAAGCGAACCTTGCTGTTCTTCAGCACCTGCGTGTTGCGGTACGCGGCGTCCCACGGGACGATGTGATCCTCGCGCGACGCGTAGACGTAGGTCGGTACCGCGATGCGCCCGAGGTCGATCTTCTCGCCGCAGACCGTCAGCCGACCCGGCTTCATCAGGTTGTTTTCGAGATAGGTCTGGCGCAGGTACCAGCAGTACATCGGGCCCGGCAGGTTGGTGCTGTCGCTGTTCCAGTACAGCAGGTCGAACGGCGGCGGTGTTTCGCCCTTCAGGTAGTTGCCGACCACGTAGTTCCAGACCAGGTCGTTCGGCCGCAGGAAGCTGAACGTCGTCGCGAGCTCCTGGCCCTTCAGCAGGCTGCCGCCGTTCGGGCTCGCCTGGCCCAGCGTCATCTCGCGTAGCTGGACCATGGACTCGTCGATGAACAGGTCCAGCACGCCGGTGTTCGTGAAATCGAGCAAGGTGGTCAAGAGCGTCATGCTGGCGGCGGGGCGCTCGCCGCGCGCCGCGAGCACGGCCAGCGCGGTCGCGAGGATCGTG
>DATEFR010000288.1:0-2017 GCA_035280545.1 Burkholderiaceae bacterium
CTCGGCTCTGCAGCAGAACCGGATGCAGTTGCAGGTCGAGACCGAGCTGCTCGACGCGGTCAGCCCATGACGCCCCGCCATCCCCGTTCGGGCTGAGCCTGTCGAAGCCCATGTTGAGCACCGTGACGGCCGCCGACGCGCTGCGGCAACTGTCCGACTACAGCACCATCATCGATGCGCGCTCCGAAAGCGAATACGCGCTCGACCGGCTGCCCGGCGCCGTCAACTGGCCTTCGCTGAACGACGCCGAGCGCGCGCTGATCGGCACCGAGTACACGCAGGTCTCGCCGTTCGCGGCGCGCAAGCGCGGTGCGATGCTGGTCGCGCGCAACGTCGCGCGCCACATCGAGCGCGAGGTACTGGACAAGCCCAAGGACTGGCGCCCGCTGGTCTACTGCTGGCGCGGCGGGCAGCGCAGCGGCGCGCTCGGGCTGGTGCTGGGGCAGATCGGGTTTCGCGTGCACGTGCTCGAGGGCGGCTATCGCGAGTACCGGCGTGCGGTGCTTGCCGATCTCGAGCGCTTGCCGGGTCTGTTCGATTACCGCGTGGTCTGCGGCAGCACCGGGTCCGGCAAGAGCCGGCTGCTGCACGCACTGCGGGCGCACGGTGCGCAGGTGCTCGATCTCGAGTCCCTGGCCGAGCACCGCGGTTCGGTGCTGGGGCTCGCGCCGGGCACGACGCAGCCTGGCCAGAAGCAGTTCGAATCGCGCGTCTGGGAAGCGCTGCGCGCCTTCGATCCGAATCAGCCGGTGTTCATCGAGAGCGAGAGCAAGAAGGTCGGCGACCTGCGCGTGCCGCCGGCGCTGGTCGAGCGCATGCACGGTGCGCCGTGCATGCGACTCGAGCTGCCGCTGGAGCAGCGCGTCGAGCTGCTGCTCGCCGACTACGCGTTCTTCGTGCACGACCCGCAAACCCTGTGCGAGCGGCTCGATGCGCTGCGCATGCTGCGCGGCAAGGCGACGGTCGAAGCCTGGCAACAGGCAGCACGGGCCGGACGCATGCATGAGCTGGTGCGCGCGCTGCTGGTCGAGCACTACGACCCGGGTTATGCGCAGTCGATGCTGCGCAACTTTCCCAAGCTCGCAGCGCCATGCGCCGAGCTCGCATGGGACGGCAGCGAGGCGGCCCTGCAGCAAGCGGCCATGCGGGCCATCGCGGCAGCCACTACAATGCACGCCGCACCCGTCACTGGGGAGTAGCCGCCTTGCACCGCGTGCAAGGGCCTGCGTCAACACACTTGGCCGAGATCCCCGTCGAGGCCATGGCGCAGGCAGCCTTCTTCCGGCCTGGCAAGACCTTTGACCGCACGAGCCTCCGGAGCTGACCGGGGAGGCCGTGTGGTCATCCGTCTTCACCGGTCCGGAGACTCTCGTTGGAAGCCTTTCTCGTCTCGACCGGCGTCGTCGCGCTCGGTGAAATGGGCGACAAGACGCAGCTGCTCGCGATGCTGCTCGCCGTCAAGTTCCGCCGCCCGCTGCCTATCGTGCTCGGCATCCTCGTCGCCACCCTGCTGAACCATGCGACCGCCGGACTGGTCGGCGCGTGGGTGGCGAAGGCGCTCGGCGCCGACCTGCTGCGCTGGGTGGTCGGCGTGTCGTTCATCGCGATGGCCGCGTGGATGCTGGTGCCCGACAAGATCGACGCCGACGAAGCCAACGCGCCGCCCCGCTTCGGCGTGTTCGGCACGACGCTCGTCGCGTTCTTCCTGGCCGAGATGGGCGACAAGACGCAGATCGCGACGGTCGCGCTTGCCGCGCGCTACCCGGACCTGCTGTCGGTCGTGACCGGCACCACGCTGGGCATGATGCTCGCGAACGTGCCGGCGGTATTCGCCGGCGAGGCGATCGCGAAGCGTGTGCCGATGAAACTCGTGCACGCGATCGCGGCGACGATCTTCGTCGTGCTGGGCGTCGTGACCCTGCTGAACGTCGGAAACGTGTTCGGGGCCTGAGATCTCACGAGAACGCGAGCATCCCCACTTTCCGCCGGCCAGGCATGACCTTGCCCTGACCGAATC
>DATEFR010000289.1:0-3874 GCA_035280545.1 Burkholderiaceae bacterium
CGCCTTCTACGGCGAATTGCTGGGCTGCCCGGAAGGCCGCAGCGCGCCGGAATGGGTGGACTTCAACTTCTACGGCCACCAGATCGTCGCCCACCTCGCACCGGACGAGTGCGGCCACAAGGCCACCAGCGCGGTCGACGATCACCAGGTGCCGGTGCGCCACTTCGGCGCGGTGCTGTCGATGGCGCAGTGGCACGAGCTGGCCGACAAGCTGCGCGCAGCCGACACGAAGTTCGTGATCGAGCCGTACATCCGCTTCAAGGGCGAGGTCGGTGAGCAGGCGACGATGTTCTTCCTCGACCCGTCGGGCAACGCGATCGAGATCAAGGCGTTCAAGAACCTGGAATCGCTGTTCGCGAAGTAAGCCAGTTCAGCGCGCTGTCAGCAGCTCGACCAGCCGCACTGCGGCCGGTGCGAGCAGCGCATCGGCCCGTGTCAGGATGCCAATCTCGCGCTCGGGCGCCGGCTCGGGCAGCGGCAGCACCCGCACGTCGTCGGGCCACGGCAGCAGCGGCGCGGCGGCCGGGATCAGGGCCGCTCCCAGGCCGCAGCGCACCGCGTGCAGCAGGCCGCCCAGCTCGTCGAGCTCGATCGCCTCGTGCACCGCGATGTCGTTCGCGCGCAGGAACTGCTCGACGATGCGGCCGCCGAACGACGCGCGGTCGTAGCGCACGAACGGCAGCGTCGCCAGTGCTACCTGCGCATCGGCGAGATCGCATGCCGACGGCACGATCAGCTCGAAACGCTCGCGCCACAGCGGCTGCCACTGCAGCTCGCGCGGCAGCGCGAACGGCGGGCGGATCATCAGCGCCAGATCGAGCTCGCCGCCGTCGACCTGCCCCAGCAGCCGCAGCGAGACGTCGGGCACGATGCGCACGGTGGTCTGCGCGAACTCGCGGCGCAACGCGGCGATCGCCGCCAGCAGCGCCCGGGTCTGCACCGAGGCGATCGCGCCCATGCGCAGCGTGCCGCGCACGGTTCGCGCCGGTGCACCCAGGTCCTGCCACAGCGCGACGATCTGCTCGGCGCGCGCTGCCGTCTCGCGGCCGCGTGCGTTCAGCTTCGCGCTGCGGCCGTCGCGATCGAACAGCGCATGGCCGAGCTGCGCTTCGAGCCGCTGCATCTGCGCGCTGACCGCGCTCTGCGTCAGCCCGATGCGCTCGCCGGCCGCGGCGAAGCTGCCGTAGCGCACGACGGCCAGCAAAGTCTGCAGCTCGCGCAGCACGGCGCCCCGTTCAGGGTGCCGGGCGCAGCAGCGCCAGCACCTGGCCTTCCTCGACCGCTTCGCCTTCGGCCACCAGCACGTCGACGACGACACCGTCGGCCACCGCGCTGACCGGGATCTCCATCTTCATCGACTCGACGATCACGACCGCATCATCGGCTGCGACCGCTGCACCGGGACACGCCGCGATCTTCGTGACGTTGCCGGTCACCTCGGAGCGCAGCGGGACGTTGTCGTTCGATTGAGGGCTGTCCATCGTTCAAGACTTTCAAGACGCCAAGGGCCGCGGGGCGCGGATCGTGATGCCGGCCGTTTCGAGCGCGCCGCGCAGCGCCCGCGCGAAGACCGGCGCATCGGGCTGGTCGCCGTGCAGGCACAACGTGTCGGCGGCCAGCGGTACTTCCTTGCCCGACAGCGCGCGCACATACCCCTGTTCGACCATCGTGCGCACCTGCGCGATCGATAGCTCGAGGTCGGTGATCATCGCACCGGGCAGGCGGCGCGGCGTCAGCGAGCCGTCGTCCTGGTAGCTGCGGTCGGCAAACACTTCGTTCGCGACCGCGAGGCCGAGGCTGCGTGCGACCTCGACCATCCTGCTCCCGGCGAGCGCGTAGACGATCAGCCGCGGGTCGATGTCGCGCACCGCGCGGCAGATCGCCTCGGCCAGCGTCTCGTCCTGGGCGGCCATGTTGTAGAGCGCGCCGTGCGCTTTCACGTGCGCCAGCGGCACGCCGGCTGCCGCGGTGAAGCCCTTCAGCGCGCCGACCTGGTAGACCGTGAAGTCGTAGGCCTCGGCCGGCGAGATCGCCATCTCGCGCCGGCCGAAGCCCTGCAGATCCGGCAGGCCGGGATGCGCGCCGATCGCGACGCCGCGCGCGGCGGCCAGCTTGACCGTGGCGGCCATCGTGCGCGCATCGCCCGCATGAAAGCCGCAGGCAATGTTGGCGGAGCTGACGTGCTCGAGCAGCGCCGTATCGTCGCCGCCGCGCCAGGCACCGAAGGCTTCGCCCATGTCGGAGTTGAGGTCGAGTTCGCGCATCGTCATCACCTTCTCGGCTGCTGTCGCCGTCACCGCCGGTCCCGAATCGCCTGCAGCGCGCGCTCGCGCTCCAGCAGCAGCGCCTGCGCTTCGGCCAGCTCGATCATCGCAAAACGCACCGACTCGCCCGGCGCACGCTGCGCGAGCCGCGGCAAGTCGACGCTCGCGACCTGCGCGACCTTGGGATACCCGCCGGTGGTCTGCCGTTCGGCCATCAGCACGATGGGCTGGCCGTCGGGCGGCACCTGCATCGTACCGAACGACACCGGCTCGGAGAGGATGTCGCCGCGCACCGCGCGCTCGAGCGCGATCGCCCCTTCCAGCCGATAGCCCATACGGTCGGACTGCGCGCCGATGCGCCACGTCTGCGCCAGCAGCAACTGCTGGGCCTGTGCGTCGAACTGCTCCCACTCGCGGCCGCGCAGCACGCGGATCGCCGCGTCCGGCACGGCGGACTCCTGCACCCGCAGCGCTCGCAGCACGCCCGCCGGCAACGGCGGCGGCACGTGCGGCGCCGCGTTCGACTGCAGCGCGATGCGATCGCCCTTGCGCAGCAGCCGGCCCTCGTGACCGCCGAAGCCGGCGCGCGCGTAGGTGCTGGCGCTGCCCATCACCGGCGCGATCGCATAACCGCCCTGCACCGCGAGGTACGCGCGCAGGCCGGTGACGCGGCGCCCGAACTGCAGCGTCGCGCCGGCCGGCACCGCGGTCGCGGTCAGCGGCGGCACGGCCGTTCCGTCCAACGCTGGCGACAAATCGGCACCGCCCCACGCGATCACCGCGTCGCGCTCGAAGCGCAAGCCGGGGCCCAGCATCGTCAGCTCGAGCGTCGCCTCGTGCTCGTCGTTCGCGACGGCGAGGTTCGCGAGGCGGTGCGACAGCTCGTCCATCGCCCCGCTGACCGGCACGCCCAGCGGCTGGTGGCCCCAGCGGCCCAGGTCCTGGAAGCTGCTGATCAGGCCCGGCTTGAGGACTTCGATCATCGCGCTGCGGCCTCCATCGCGTCGAACTCGGCACGCGTGATCGAAAAGAAACGCACCAGATCGCCGGCTCGCAGCAGCGCCGGCGACTCGCGTTGCGGATCGAACATCGTCAGCGGCGTGCGGCCGATCAGGTTCCAGCCGCCCGGCAGGTCGAACGGGTAGACGTTGCTCTGCCGGTTCGCGATCGCGACGCTGCCGGCCGGCACCTTGGTGCGCGGCGTCTGCCGGCGCGGCACTGCCAGCCGTTCGTCCCACAACCCGATGAACGGGTGACCGGGCGCGAAGCCGAGCATGAAGACGCGTCCGGCGGTCTCGCCATGCAGGCGCACGACCTCGTCGACGCTCAGGCCGGTCGCGGCGGCCACGTCGTCCAGATCGGGCCCGAACTCGCCGCCGTAGCAGACCGGGATCTCGATGCGCCGCGTGTCGCCGTCCGCGCCCTGCAGCGGCTCGGCGAGCAGCGCTTGCACCGAACGGCGCAACGCGACGAACGGCGTCTCACCCGGTTGCCGCTCGACCGCGGTGGCGCGGTAGTGCACGCCGACCGCGGTGAACGAGGGCACGACGTCCAGCACGCCGGGCAGCGCTGCCGCCTCGAGCCGGCGCGCGAACGCACAGGCGCGGCGG
>DATEFR010000290.1:0-6881 GCA_035280545.1 Burkholderiaceae bacterium
GCCGATCACGATCGGCGGACCGGCCGGTTTCTGGTTCGACTCGTGTGCCAGCACGCCCAACGCAAAGAACGAGTTCAGCGGGTTGATCAGGTAGCGCATCGAGCGGTTGTTGCGCATCGTCGCCGACAGGTCGGCGAACAACACCAGCACCAGCGCGCCGAGCACCCCCCACGCGGCGACGAAGGCCCCGAGGTTGCGCAGCGCCTGCGGCGCAAGGCCCAGGCGCTGCACCGGCACGCGCCACAGCAGCGCGATCGGCAGCGCGGCGAGCACCCCGATGTACGCCAGCATGCGCCAGCTCAGCAGGTCGCGCACCTCGCGCGGATCGGTCTGCAGCACGTTGGTCATCATCGTCGGGTCGATGACGATGCCGTACGTGCTCATGAAGTGCGCGCCGGACGCGGCCGAGACGAGGAAGATCGCGATCGCGACCTTGACCGTGCGCCGCCACGCGAACGGCACGAGCAGCGCACCGGTCAGCGCCGCGATCATCAGCGCGAAGCCGCCCATGAAGAGAGCGCCGCGCCACGAGGCCATCTCGGGCAGCGCGCGCAGCGCGCTCCACAGCGGCCCATTGCACAGCACCGCGATCCACAGCGCGGCGAGGAATGCCAGCGTCAGCGGGTTCCAGCCGCCGCGGTCGCGCATCGCAAGCGGCCGCCGTTACTTGAACAGATCCTTGACCCGATCGGTCCAGCTCTTGGCGTTCGGCGAGTGCCGATCGCCGGCTTTGCGGAACGACTCGTCGAGCTCCTTCATCAGTTTGCGCTGGTGCTCGGTGAGCTTGATCGGCGTCTCGACGCTGACGTGGCAGTACAGATCGCCCGGGTAGCTCGAGCGCACCCCCTTGATGCCCTTGCCGCGCAGGCGGAAGGTCTTGCCGTGCTGCGTGCCTTCGGGCAGCTCGATCTCGGCCTTGCCGCCCAGCGTCGGCACTTCGATGCCGCCGCCGATCGCCGCGGTCGTCAGGCCGACGGGTACGGTGCAGTGCAGGTCGTCGCCGTCGCGCTCGAAGATCTCGTGCTGCTTGATACGGATCTCGATGTACAGGTCGCCGCTCGGCCCGCCGTTCGTGCCCGGCTCGCCGTTGCCGCTGGAGCGGATGCGCATGCCTTCGTTGATGCCGGCCGGGATCTTGACCTCCAGCGTCTTGTTCTTCTTGATGCGCCCCTGGCCGCTGCAGGTCGTGCACGGCTCCGGAATGATCTTGCCGCTGCCGTGGCAGTGCGGGCAGGTCTGCTGGATGCTGAAGAAGCCCTGGCGCATGTGCACGGTGCCGCCGCCGTTGCAGGTGGTGCAGACGCGCGGGCTCGAGCCCGGCTTCGCGCCGCTGCCCTTGCAGGTCTCGCAGGTCTCGTACGCGGGAATTCGGATCTGCGTTTCCTTGCCGAAGGCCGCTTCCTCGAGCGTGATCTCCATCGCGTAGGAGAGGTCGCTGCCGCGGAACACCTGGCTCGCGCCGCCGCGGCGCTGTCCGCCGCCGAAGATGTCGCCGAAGATGTCGCCGAACGCCTCGGCGAATCCGCCGAAGCCTTCGGCGCCGCCGCCGCGGCCCATGTTCGGGTCGACGCCGGCATGACCGTACTGGTCGTACGCGGCCCGCTTCTGCGCGTCGGTCAGCATCTCGTAGGCCTCTTTGGCCTCCTTGAATTTTTCCTCGGCCTTCTTCGCGCCGTCACCCTGGTTGCGGTCCGGGTGATGCTTCATGGCCAGCTTGCGGTAGGCCTTCTTGATGTCGTCCTCGCTGGCGTTCTTCGCCACCCCCAGGACTTCGTAGTAGTCGCGCTTTGCCATGCGGTTCTTTCAGTGCATCTCAACGCCAAACGCCGCGTTGAGGGGCGAGCAATGCTCGTCCCCTCGAACGCGGCGAGATATGACGGCAGCCCGCCCTCGGCGGGCTGTCCGGCATATCACTTCTTGACTTCCTTGAACTCGGCGTCGACCACGTTGTCGTCGGCCGGCTTCGCGCTGCTGGTCGCTTCTTCGGCGTGCGGCGCTTCCGCGCCAGCGCCGCCTGCCGCACCACCGGCGGCCGCGGCCTGCCCCGCCTGCGTCTCGGCATAGATCTTTTCACCGAGCTTCTGGCTCGCGGACATGAGCGCCTCGGTCTTGGACTCGATATGCGCCTTGTCCTCGCCCTTCAACGCCTCCTCGACGTCCTTCAGTGCCGCTTCGACCTTCTCCTTCTCGCCGGCATCGAGCTTGTCGCCGTGTTCGGTCAGGCTCTTGCGCACGCTGTGCACCAGCGCGTCGGCCGAGTTGCGGGCCTGCACCAGTTCGAGCTTGCGCTTGTCCTCCGCGGCGTTGAGCTCGGCGTCCTTCACCATCTTCTCGATCTCGCCTTCGGAAAGGCCCGAGTTCGCCTTGATCGTGATCTTGTTTTCCTTGCCCGTGCCCTTGTCCTTCGCGTTGACGTGCAGGATGCCGTTGGCGTCGATGTCGAAGGTCACCTCGATCTGCGGCATGCCGCGCGGTGCCGGCGGGATGCCCTCGAGGTTGAACTCGCCCAGGCTCTTGTTGCCCGAGGCCATCTCGCGCTCGCCCTGGTAGACCTTGATCGTCACGGCCGGCTGGTTGTCGTCCGCGGTCGAGAACACCTGCGCGTACTTGGTCGGGATCGTGGTGTTCTTCTTGATCATCTTGGTCATCACGCCGCCCAGCGTCTCGATGCCCAGCGACAGCGGGGTCACGTCGAGCAGCAGCACGTCCTTGCGGTCGCCGGCCAGCACTTGGCCCTGGATCCCCGCGCCGACGGCCACCGCTTCGTCCGGGTTCACGTCCTTGCGCGGCTCCTTGCCGAAGAACTCCTTGACCTTCTCCTGCACCTTGGGCATGCGGGTCATGCCGCCGACCAGGATCACGTCGTCGATCTGCGAGGTCTGCACGCCGGCATCCTTGATCGCGGTGCGGCACGGCGCGATCGTGCGCTCGATGAGCTCCTCGACCAGCGCTTCGAGCTTGGCGCGCGTGAGCTTGATGTTCAGGTGCTTCGGACCCGACGCATCGGCCGTCACGTACGGCAGGTTGATGTCGGTCTGCGCGCTGTTGGACAGCTCGATCTTCGCCTTCTCGGCCGCTTCCTTCAGGCGCTGCAGCGCGAGCACGTCCTTGCCGAGGTCGACGCCTTGCTCCTTCTTGAACTCGGAAATGATGTAGTCGATGATGCGCTGGTCGAAGTCCTCGCCGCCGAGGAAGGTGTCGCCGTTGGTCGACAGCACTTCGAACTGCTTCTCGCCGTCGACATCGGCGATCTCGATGATCGAGATGTCGAACGTGCCGCCGCCCAGGTCATAGACGGCGATCTTGCGATCGGCCTTGCCGTGCTCGCCGGCCTTGTCCAGGCCGAACGCGAGCGCCGCGGCGGTCGGCTCGTTGATGATGCGCTTGACGTCGAGGCCGGCGATGCGGCCGGCGTCCTTCGTTGCCTGGCGCTGACTGTCGTTGAAGTACGCAGGCACCGTGATCACCGCTTCGGTGACCGGCTCGCCGAGGTAGTCCTCGGCGGTCTTCTTCATCTTGCGCAGCACCTCGGCGCTGACCTGCGGCGGCGCGAGCTTCTTGCCGCGCTCCTCGACCCAGGCGTCGCCGTTGTCGGCCTCGACGATCTTGTAGGGCATCAGGTGGATGTCCTTCTGCACTTCTTTCTCGGTGAACTTGCGGCCGATCAGCCGCTTCACGGCGTAGAAGGTGTGCTTGGGGTTCGTCACGGCCTGGCGCTTGGCCGAGGCGCCGACGAGGATCTCACCGTCCTCCTGGTAGGCGACGATGGACGGCGTGGTGCGAGCGCCTTCGCTGTTCTCGATCACCTTGACGTTGTTGCCTTCCATGATCGCCACGCACGAGTTGGTCGTGCCGAGGTCGATGCCGATGATTTTTGCCATGGGTGTGCTCCTGCGAGGGATTGGTTAACTTGTTCTGAACGTGTGGATAAGGTGTGGGCTTTCAAGCCATTGGCGTGGACAGCCTGTGGACTGTCGACGTCAAGACGAGCCCGACACCGTGACGAGCGCCGGCCGCAGTACCCGGTCGGCGATCAGATAGCCCTTCTGCAGCACCGCGACCACGGTGTTCGGCTCCTGCGCAGCCGGCACGACGCTGATCGCCTGGTGCTGGTGCGGGTCGAACTTGGTGCCCGCGCCCGGGTTGATCTCGACGACCCGGTTGCGCTCGAACGCGGCGGAGAGCTGGCGCAGCGTCGCGTGCACGCCTTCGAGGACCTGCGCGGTCTTCGCGTCGGGTGTGGCGATCGCGGCCTCGAGGCTGTCCTTCACCGGCAGCAGGCTCTCGGCGAAGTTCTCGACGGCGAACTTGCGCGCCTTGGCGACTTCCTCGTCGGCCCGGCGACGCGTGTTCTCGGCCTCGGCCTTGGCACGCAGGTAGGCGTCGGACACCTCGGCATGGCGCGCTTCGAGGTCGGCGAGCTTGCGCATCGTGTCGTCGAGGGCGCCCTCGTTGGCCTGGTCGGTCTGTCCGGCGGCGGTATCGAACTCCGGCGAGTTCGACGGGATCGGGGGTGTTTCGTTGTTCGACATGGCACTGGCGGCTGAATTCAAGCCGGGGAAATGGGGCGTTTGCCCTTGGTTTCAAGAGGGAAAAGGATCGAATTGTGACAAGCACGTCGCGCGCGGGCCACGACAGCCCGGCGCCGCCCGTGGGCTATTCGGGCTCGACCGAGGCGCTCCAGCGGTTCCAGTCGGCGAGCTGGCGGCGATCGCGCTTGGTCGGGCGGCCGTGCTCGATCGCCATGGCGGGCTCGGCCTGCTCGCGACGCCGCTCGGCCCAGTGGGCCCGGCGCGCGATGCTGTCGGCCGTCTCGGTGAACAACCCCTGCGCGACCGTCGCCGAGCCGCGCTGCGGGCTCAGGCCCGTGACGACGACGCTGCGCACCAGCGCACCGTGCTGGGCCGGCAGGCGCAGGTCGATGCGGTCGCCGCAGCGCAGTTCGCGCGAGGCTTTCGCCACTTGGTCGTTGACGCTGACCCGGCCGCGCGCGATCTCCTCGGCTGCGAGGCTGCGGGTCTTGAAAAAGCGCGCGGCCCAGAGCCACTTGTCCAGGCGCACGCGGTCGGAGGTGGATGCGCTCGTCGTCGTCTTCCCTGAAATCTCGGTCATCGAACTGAATTGTCGGCGATAGTCGTGACGATTTCGACCCGCTCGGCGCGTTGCGGTTGTTGCTGAAGTTGCAGCGCGGGCGGCGCGATCGGCAGCCGCACGATCGCATCGAGCCCTTCGACCCGGCCCGGCGCCGACTCGCGGTTGTTCAGCGCGATGCTGCCGCCCAGCGAGTGCACGATCTCGTGGCAGATCGCGAGGCCCAGCCCCGAGCCGCGCAGCGAGGGTGCCGCGCCGGCGTCGGCCGCGAACGGCTCGAATAGCTGGCGGCGCTGCTGGGCCGAGATGCCTGGGCCGTTGTCGGCCACCGTCAGTGCCGCGTGATGCGTGTCGGCGACGATCTCGACGCGCAGCCGCGCGCCGTCAGGCGACAGCTTGATCGCGTTGTGCAGCAGGTTGCGCACCAGCTCGCGCAGCGCCCACTCGTGCGCCCGGATCGGGCTCGCGACGGTGTCGATCGAGAAGTCGAGCCGGTGCTCGGCGATCAGCGGCGCGAGGTCCAGCGCGACCGCACGCGCGATCGGTGCGAGGTCGGTGACCGGCGCATCGCCTTGCTGGCGCAATTGCTCGACCTTCGCGAGCGCGAGCATCTGGTTTGCGAGCTCGGTGGCGCGGGCGACCGTGTGGTTGATCTCCTGCAGCGCCTGCTGAGGTTCGACATCGCCGCGCAGCGCGGATTGCACTTGCGTCTTCAGCACCGCGAGCGGCGTGCGCAGCTGGTGCGACGTGTCGCGCACGAAGCGCTTCTGGTGCTCGAGCAGGTGCGACAGGCGCGCCATCGCCTCGTTCATCGCTTCGACCAGCGGGCGCAGTTCGCGCGGTGCCGTCTTGGCGGCCAGCGGCGTTAGGTCGTTCTCCGGCCGCGCCGCGAGCTGCGCGCTGAGCGCGCGGACCGGCCGCGTCGCCCGCTGCACGACGACGACGACGACCAGCACGATCACGACGATCAGCGCGGCCTGGCGTCCGAGCGTCGCGAGCAGGATCTGCCGCGCCAGCGACTCGCGCAGCTCCAGCGTCTCGGCGACCTGGATCGTGGCGATGCCGCGTCCCTCGGGGCTCGCGACCGGTTGCAGCAGCACGGCCATGCGGATCGGCATGTCGCGATAGCGCGCGTCGTAGAAGTCGACGAGCGCCGCGTACGGACCCTTGACCGGCAACGTGCCGTGCCACGGCGGCAGGTCCGCGAACCCCGACACCATCTCGCCGGCGAAACCGGTGACCTTGTAGTACAGGCGGCTGCGGTTGTCGGCCTCGAAGGCTTCGAGCGCCGAGTACAGCACGGTCGCCTTCAGGTGCGCCGCGTCGCCGCTGCCGGTCACCTCGAGCAGCTCGCCGATAGACTTGGCTGATGCCAGCAGCGTGCGGTCGTACGCCGTGTTGGCCGCGGCCAGCGCCTGACGGTACAGGCTCGCGGTGTTGATCACGACGAACACCAGCACCGGCAGCAGGATGCCCAGCAGCAGCTGGCTGCGCAGCGAGAGGTTGCGCAACGACCAGCGCCCTGTCGTACCGGTGCCGTCGCTGCTCATGTCGCCGTCTTCAGCAGATAGCCGAGCCCGCGCAGGGTGACGAGCTGCACGTCGGTTGCGCCCAGCTTCTTGCGCAGCCGGTACGCGACCACCTCGATCGCCTCGGCCTGGACCTGCGCGTCGCCCTCGAACACGATCTCCAGCAGACGCTCCTTCGCGACCGCCTGCCCGGGTCGTGCGAGCAAGGCGCGCAGCAGCGCTGCCTCGCGCGGCGCGAGCTCGAGCGGCGCGCCGCCGAAG
>DATEFR010000291.1:0-4579 GCA_035280545.1 Burkholderiaceae bacterium
GCGCACTCCTCGAGCTCGTACGGGATCGAGCGGAAGTAGCCCATCAGCAGCCAGGTGCAGAACGGGATCAGGAAGGTCGGGTAGGTCAGGATCAGCGCCATCCGGCTGTCGAACAGACCGAGCTTGACGACGATCGCCGCGAGCGGGATGAACAGGATGGACGGCGGCACGAGGTACGCCAGGAAGATCGCACCGCCCGCCGGCTTCGCGCCTTGAAAGCGCAGCCGCTCGATCGCATAGGCCGCCAGCACCGAGGCCGCGAGCGACAGCCCGGTCGAGATCACCGAGACGACCACCGTGTTCCACAGCCACGCCGGGTACTCGGTCTTGAACAGCAGCTTGTGGAAGTGCGCGAGCGTCGGCCCGACGATCCAGAACGGGTTGCCCTCGCGCGAGAGCAGCTCGTTGTCGGGCTTGAACGACGTGATCGCCATCCAGTAGAACGGGAACAGCAGCACGATCACGAACAGCACGATCGGGATGTACACCGTGACCCAGCGGCGCGGCATGGACTGCAGGAAGTCCATGCCCTGCGAGGCATCGCCGCCGCTCTTGGTGCCCCTGGTGGCGGCGCCGCTCACTTGTCGCCCCCCTGCTGCCACGCCCGGCGCTGCAGCCCGAAGTAGCTGAACATGATCGCGGCGAGCAGGAACGGCACCATCAGCGTCGCGATCGCGGCGCCTTCGGCGAGCGCACCGCCGGAGATCGCGCGCTGGAACGCGAGCGTGGCCATCAGGTGCGTCGCGTTCAGCGGGCCGCCGCGCGTGAGCACGTAGATCAGCTGGAAGTCGGTGAACGTGAACAGCACCGAGAACGTCATCACGACCGCGATGATCGGCGTCAGCAGCGGCAGCGTGATGTGGCGGAACTGCTGCCACGGCGTGGCGCCGTCGATGGCCGAGGCCTCGTAGTACGAGGGCGAGATCGTCTGCAGCCCGGCCAGCAGCGAGATCGCGACGAACGGGATGCCGCGCCAGACGTTGGCGATGATCGTCGAGACGCGCGCGTTCCACGGGTCGCCGAGGAAGTCGATGTACGTGTGGATCAGGCCGAGCTTGAACATCACCCAGCTGACGATGGAGAACTGCGCGTCGAAGATCCACCAGAAGGCGATCGCCGACAACGCAGTCGGCACGATCCACGGCAGCAGCACGACGGCTCGGAAGAAGCTCTGGAACGGCAGCTTCTTGTTCAGCAACAGCGCGAGCCAGAGGCCCAGCCCGAACTTCACGACGCTCGCGACGACCGTGTAGAAGATCGTGTTGAACAGCGCCAGCTGCGTGACGCTGTCGGTCACGAGGAAGCTGAAGTTCTCCAGGCCTATCCACTCGCCGGCGCGGCCGATCTTCGCGTCGGTGAAGCCCAGCCAGGTGCCCAGGCCCAGCGGATAGGTGAGGAACACCAACAGCACCACGGTGGCCGGCAGCATGAAGGCCCAGCCGAGCGCGTGGCGGTTGTTCTGGAATTTCTCGAGCATTCGTGTGCCGTTGCCGGCCCTCACCCCAACCCTCTCCCGCCAGCGGGAGAGGGAGCAAAGCCGCGGATCAGACCTTGTAGTAGCGTTCTGCCCGCTTCTGCGCGCGTTCGGCCGCTTCCTTGGGTGTCTTGGCACCACTGACCGCCTCGGCCACCATGTTGGTGACGATGAAGTCGGCACCGGCGCCCGCCGAGGCATAGCCCAGCTTGCCGGCGTAGCCAGTCGGCCGCATGTTCTTCACGGCGTTGCCGTACGGCGTGTTCTTGGGGTCGACGCTCCAGATCGCGCTCTTCTCGTAGGCCCGCAGCGGATGGGCGATGTAGCCGCCCGCGCCGGTGAGCCAGGCGTCGTACTGCTCCTGCTCCATCATGAAGCGCAGGAACTCCTTGGCCGCCTGCGGATACTTCGTGTACTTGAAGATCATCTGGTTGAAGAACAGATGCGACTCGGTCGGTTCGCCGACCGGGCCGATCGGATACGGCGCGTGATTGATGTCGACGGCCATTTCCTTGAGCTTGTCCTCCTTCGAATTCTTGGCCGCGTAGTAGATCGAGATGCCGTTGTTGGTCAGGCTGATCTGGCCATCGAGGAAGGCCTTGTTGTTGTTCGGGTCCAGCCACGACAGCGTGCCCGGCACGAAGGTGGCGTACATCTCCTTGCCGTATTCGAGCGCCTTCAGCGTCTCGGGGCTGTCGATCACGACCTTGTTGTCCTTGTCGACCAGCTTCGCACCGTGCGACCAGATCAGCCAGTTCGTCCACAGGCTGTCGCCGGTCGCGTTGCCCAGCGCCATGCCGGCCGGCGTGCCCTTTTCCTTCAACGCCTTCAGCAGCGCGAGGAACGCGGTCGTGTCCTTCGGGAACGTCTCGAAGCCGGCCGCCTTCACGTGGCTCTGGCGATAGACCAGCATCGCGCCGGCCGAGCCGAGCGCGATGCCGATCCACTTCTTGCCGTCGGGGCGCAGATAGGCCTCGCACGCCGGGTACCAGCCGCCGTATTTCTTGCCGAGATATTCGGCGAGGTCGGTCACGTCGACGAGTTTTTCCGGGTACAGGTTGGCATCGTCGTTGGTCGACAGGATGATGTCGGGGCCCGCGCCGGTGTTCGCGGCCACCGCCGCCTTCGGGCGCACATCCTCCCAGCCCTCGTTGTCGACGCGCACCTCGACGCCGGTCTTCTCGGTGAACTTCTTGACGTTGGCCATGTACGCGTCGATGTCGCCCTGCACGAAGCGGCTCCAGCGCAGCACGCGCAGCTTGGCGTCCTTCTCGGGCTTGAACGTGATCGTCTGGGCCCGCGCCGAGGTCGCGAACAGGGCCGAGCCGGTGCCGACGGCTGCCGCCACGCCGGCCGAGCCTTCGAGGAACTTGCGGCGATTCAGGTCACTCATCGGTGTCTCCTTGTGCGTCTGTTTGGCTACGTTTTCGAGGACTTCGAGAAGCGGCAGATCGGCGTCATGCCGCGAGGCGACGACCGGTGCCGGCATCGAACAGGTGCGCGCGCTGCACGTCGGGCTGCAGGCGTATCGTGCTGCCGGGCGCGAAGTCGTGGCGCTCGCGGAACACGGCCGACAGCTCGACGCCGTCGTGCCGGCACGCCACGAAGGTGTCCATGCCGGTCGGCTCGA
This sequence comes from Burkholderiaceae bacterium, assembly GCA_035280545.1. Classification (GTDB taxonomy): domain Bacteria; phylum Pseudomonadota; class Gammaproteobacteria; order Burkholderiales; family Burkholderiaceae_C; genus DATCSE01. Next base: position 3,105 of record DATEFR010000291.1, read on the forward strand.
GCACGACGACCTGGGACGGAATGCCGCCCTGGTCGACCAGCAGCAAATGTTCCGGGCGCGTGCCGAGCACGACCGGCTGCCCGTCCAGGCCGCCGGCATTCGACGGCGCCGCGACCTGGGTACCGTCGCCGAGCTCGACATGCGCGCCGTCGGCGCGACGCCGCAGCGTGCCGGGCAGGAAGTTCATCGCCGGCGAGCCGATGAAACCGGCGACGAACTGGTTCGCCGGGTGGTCGTACAGCTCGAGCGGGCTGCCGGTCTGCTCGATGCGGCCGTCGCGCATCACGACGATCTTGTCGCCCATCGTCATCGCCTCGATCTGGTCGTGCGTGACGTAGATCGAGGTCGTCTTCAGGCGCTGGTGCAGCTCCTTGATCTCGCTGCGCATCGCAACGCGCAGCTTCGCATCGAGATTGGACAGCGGCTCGTCGAACAGGAACACCTGCGGGTCGCGCACGATCGCGCGGCCCATCGCGACCCGCTGGCGCTGCCCGCCCGAGAGCTGGCGCGGGTAGCGGTCGAGCAGCGGCGTCAGCGCGAGGATCTCGGCGGCGCGGCCGACCTTCGCATCGATCTGCGCTTTCGGCAGCTTCGCCAGCGCGAGCGCGAACGCCATGTTCTCGCGCACCGTCATGTGCGGGTACAGCGCGTAGTTCTGGAACACCATCGCGATGTCGCGCTGCTTCGGCGGCACGTCGTTGACGCGCTTGCTGCCGATGCGGATCTCGCCGCCGCTGATCTGCTCGAGCCCGGCGATCATGCGCAGCAGCGTGGACTTGCCGCAGCCCGACGGGCCCACCAGCACCGTGAACGACCCGTCGTCGATGGCGATGTCGACGCCGTGCAGGATCGGCACCTCGCCGAAGTTCTTCTTGACCGACTCGATCGTGACGCTGGCCATGCTGCTCCAAACCCTCTGGGCTTTCGTCGACGCGGCAGTATCGGCATCGCACCGCCCCGCCGCCATCAGGGCAAACCGGGAGGAACCGGCCACCGTCGATTTGTATGATGACCTGATCATCATGTTGTCGCCGCCTGCCGCGCTCATCCCTGCCGCCCGCGCCGAGCGGCTGGTCGCCGAGCGCCTGTCCGACCGGCTCGCCGCGCTGCTGCGCGGTCAGATCGACGCGGGCCTGCTGCGCCCGGGCGACCGGTTGCCGACCGAGACGCAGCTCGCGCTCGCGCACGGCGTCTCGCGCACCGTCGTGCGCGAGGCGGTGCACCAGCTGCGCTCGCACCAGCTGGTGCACGCGCGCCAGGGCTCGGGCGTCTACGTCGCCCTGGCGCCGCCGAACCTGCCGCTCGCATTCGACCCGAGCGTGCTCGATTCGGTGCAGGCGGTGATGCAGGTGGTCGAGGTGCGGCGCGCGCTGGAGGGCGAGATGGCGGCGCTCGCCGCCGAGCGGGCGACGCGCGCGCAGATCGCCTGCCTGCGGCGCGCGCTGAAGGCGATCGACGCGGCCGCGGCCGAGGGG
>DATEFR010000292.1:0-2211 GCA_035280545.1 Burkholderiaceae bacterium
GGCCCACGAGTCGTCGGCGGTGGGCGTCGTGAACTCGCCGGTGATCGCTTCCAGCACGTCGCGCACGGTGATCATGCCCTGCACCTCGCCGTATTCGTCGACGACGAACACGAGCTGCGCACTGGACGCGCGGAAGTGCTCCAGCAGCTCCATGCCCGACAGCGTCTCGGGCACGAACACCGAAGGCTGCAGCTTGTCGGCCAGCGAGACCTCGCCGCTTTGCATCACCTGCTGCAGCAGGCTCTGCGCCGAGACCACGCCCAGCACTTCGTCGACTCCGCCGCGGCACACCGGGTAGCGCGAATGCTCGTGCGCGCTGATCGTGCGCAGCACGTCGGTAGCGCTCGCGGCGACATCCAGCCAGACGATCTCGGTGCGCGGGATCATCATCGAGCCGACCTGGCGGTCGTCGAGGCGGAACACGTTGCGCACCATCTGGTGCTCCTGCGCCTCGATGATGCCGGCGTCCAGCCCTTCTTCGAGGCTCGCGGCGATCTCCTCTTCGGTGACGCTGCGGTCCGGGCCGCCGCGTATGCCCAGCAGCCGCATCGTGCCTTCGGTGCACCACGACAGCAGCTTGACGAACGGCCGCGTGATCACGGCGAGCCACTCCATCGGCCGCGCGACCAGCCGCGCGATCGCCTCGGGGTACATCAGCCCGATGCGCTTGGGCACCAGCTCGCCGAAGATGATCGTCAGGAACGTGATCGAGACGACGACCATCGCCGTGGCGCTGATGTCGGCAGCGCGCGGCTTGATCGGAAAGGTTTCCTGCAGCCAGTGCGCGAACGGCGCCGAGAACGCGGCATCGCCGACGATGCCGTTCAGGATGCCGATCGACGTGATGCCGACCTGCACCACCGAGAGGAACTTGGTGGGGTTGTCGTGCAGGTCCATCGCGGCCTGCGCGCCCGAATCGCCAGCCTCCACCATCACCTGCAGACGCGCCTTGCGGCTCGACGTGATCGCCAGCTCCGACATCGCAAACAGCGCGTTCAGCAGGATCAGGAAGATCAAAAGGGCAACGTCCATGCGGGGCGCGCGGCAACTCGGGACGACGAGCGTAGCAGAATCACCGCATGGATTACCTCATCGGCGACGTGCAAGGCTGCTGCGACGCGCTGGCCGCGCTGCTCGCGAAGATCGATTTCTCGGCCTCGCGCGACCGCCTGTACGTGCTCGGCGACCTGGTGAACCGCGGCCCGAAGTCGCTGGAGACGCTGCGCCGGCTGCGCGACTTCGGCGACGCGGCGCAATGCGTGCTCGGCAATCACGACCTGAACCTGCTCGCGGTGGCGCACGGCGTGCGCCAGCCGCACCGGGGCGACACGATCCAGGAAATCCTGGACGCGCCGGACCGCGAGCATTGGCTGGAGTGGCTGCGGCATCGGCCGCTGGCGCTGGAGACCGACGCCGCGGCCGGCGATTGGCTGCTGGTGCACGCCGGCGTCGTGCCGCAGTGGAGCCGGGCGCAAACGTTGTCGCTTGCCGGCGAGGTCGAGCGTGTGCTGCGAAGCGACCAGGCCCACGAGTTCCTGCAGCAGATGTACGGCGACGAGCCGGCGCGCTGGTCGGACGATCTCGTCGGCATCGAGCGCTGGCGCTTCGTCGTCAACGTGTTGACCCGCATCCGCTTCGTCGCCCCCGATGGCACGCTCGATCTGCACGCCAAGGACGGGCTAGGCAGCGCGCCGCCCGGCATGTACCCGTGGTTCGATGTACCGGGCCGCCGGACGACCGGCGTGCCGATCGCCTGCGGCCACTGGGCGACGCTGGGCTTCATCGACCGGCCCGACCTGCTCGCGATCGACACCGGCTGCGTCTGGGGCCGGCAGCTCACCGCGGTGCGAGTCGACGGGGGGCGGCGCGAACTCGTGCAGGTCGAATGCGGGTAAGCACGGTCGCAGGTGCCCCACCTACAATCACCGCCTGATCCGGAAGGCTGGCCGAGCGGTTTAAGGCACCAGTCTTGAAAACTGGCGAGGGCGCAAGTCCTCCGTGGGTTCGAATCCCACGCCTTCCACCAAATGCGCCGATGTTGCGCGTCCTAACGGCGGCTGCGAACCGGCGCGCGCTGCGTGACGCCGGCGCCACGGGTCGCCGCCATCTCGCGCTTCAACCACACACGAAAAGCCTCCAGCGCAGGCCGCGGCGGCGCCTTGGGTCGGACCAAGTAGTAGGTGCGCCCGCCCGGCAGCACCACGCTCAGCG
>DATEFR010000293.1:0-8464 GCA_035280545.1 Burkholderiaceae bacterium
GCCGCGAACAGCACCAGAGCACCCACAGCGGCGCCCGACGCCGCAACGTTCTTCGACTGGGACATACAAAACCCTTCAGAGCGGTGGACGCGCGGCGCCCGATTGCGGTAGTATACATACAGCCGCGGATGTATGTAAATCACTTGTCCGCGTCGACACAAAACTTCACATGGCCCGCAGAACGAAAGAAGAGGCGCTCGCGACGCGCAGCCACATCCTCGACACCGCCGAGCGCGTGTTCGAGGAGCGCGGCGTGTCCGGCACCTCGCTGAACGAGATCGCGAATGCCGCCGGGCTGACGCGCGGCGCGATCTACTGGCACTTCGAGAACAAGGCCGATCTCTTCAACGCGATGATGGACCGCGCGACGCTGCCGCTCGAGCAGATCGACGTCGCGAGCTTCAAGGACCCGGACACGACGCCGGCCCAGATCTGCGCCGGCTTCGTCGACATCATGCACCGCGTCGTGCACGACCCGCAGCTGCGCCGCGTCTTCGACATCGCGACCCACAAGGTCGAATACGTCGGCGAGATGGACGTGGTGCGCATACGCCATCTCGAGTGGCGCAACGAATGCATCGGCGACATCGAGCGTGCGTTCAAGCGCGCGAAGCGCAACGGCATGCTGCCGGCGAGCAGCACGCCGCGCAGCGCGGCGCTGGGACTGGTCTCGCTGTTCGACGGCCTGCTGATGAGCTGGATGCTCGAGCGCGGCGGCTTCGACCTGCCGCGCACCGGCGCACAGGCCTTCGAGATCTACCTCGCCGGCCTGTCGCATGCGGGGGCCGCCCACGCGGCCGCCTGACGCGCGCCTACTTCAGCGGATCGACCGGCGCGTAGTCCACCGGCACCCAGGTGTAGCCCTTGCCGTCGCCGGCCCGCAGATGGCCGAGTCCGGGGAACGGCAGGTGCGCGCTGCCGATCAGGTAGCGGCCTTTCGCGGCATCGGCATACGCCTTCTCGCGCTGCGCCTTGGCGGCCTTCGAATCGGTGTCGAACGAGATCGTCACCTGCGGCTCGCGGAACTGGACCGCGGCGACGTGCATCAGGTCGCCCCACAGCACCAGCTTCCGGCCCTTGGACTCGACCGTGTAGATCGTGTGACCGGGCGTGTGGCCGTGCGCCGCGACCGCCTTGATGCCGGGCACGAGCTCGGTCGTGCCGTCGGTCAGCGGCTTGAACTTGCCGGCCTGCACGTAGGGATTCAACGAGTCCTGCGCGGCCTTGAAGAACATCTGTGCATCGGCCGGCGCGCGTTTCATCACCGCCTCGCTGAGCCAGAAGTCGGCATCTTCCTTGCCGGCATAGACGGTCGCATTGGGGAAGGCCAGCTGGCCGCCGACGACCAGGCCGCCGACGTGGTCGCCGTGCATGTGCGTGATCAGCACCAGGTCGACCTGCTCGGGCTGGTAACCGGCCGCCTTCAGGTTGGCCTGCAGCCGGCCCAAGGTCGGCCCGAACTTGTCGGCGGCACCGGTGTCGACCAGCACCAGCTTGTCGCCGGTGTTGATCAGGTAGCCGTTGACCGAGGTCGGCACCTTCTCGCCCTCGAAGGAACGCGCGAGCAGCTTGTCGACCGGCACGTTCTTCGTATTGGTCAGGAGCTCCTTGGGCGTCAGCTCGATGATGCCGTCGAACAGCGCGGTGACTTCGAAGTCGCCGACCATCGTGCGATAGAAACCCGGCGCCTGGGTCTTGACCTGCGGTGCCGCGGCGTGCGCACCGGCGGCGGCCAGCAGCGCGGCGCCGAATGCCGCGATCAGGCGGCGGCCCCAGGTCTGGCGTGACGAAAAAGCGAGCGTCATCATGCAGAGAACCTCGTGGTTGGGTGAACGTGGGCGCGCAGCATAGCGGCTAGGCGCCGGCGCCGTGCGCCAGGGTTACTCAGCAGAGGTCGTCGCGGGCACGCCGGTGTCGGCGGCCGACTTGGCGTGGCGCCCCTTCGCTTTCGTATAGCGCCACCACGGCAGCGCGGCCGTCATCACCAGCACCTTGCCCGGCGCCGCGGCCGGCCGGTAGCCCGGCACATGCGCCAGCACCTCGCGCCAGGCCGGACCGGCCAGCACCTCGCGCAGCCGCAACACCGCCGAGTGCTCGAGATCGGGCTTCAGGCACGCCAGGAAGTAGTCCTCCTCGACCAGCGGCACGAAATGCAGCCCGAACTCGATCGCGGCCGACTCGATGCCGACGCCGACATCGGCCAGCCCGCTCGCGATGCAGGCCGCGACCGCGACGTGCGTGTCTTCGGTGTGCTCGTAGCCGAGCAGCTCATGGGGAGCCAGCGCGTGCTCCTGGATCAGATGATCGATCAGCATGCGCGTGCCCGAGCCGCTCTGCCGGTTCACGAAGCGCACCGGGTGATGCGCCAGGTCGGCGAAGCTGCGGATCAGGCCGGCCTGTTCGCGCCGCAGCATCAGCCCCTGGGTGCGCCGCGAGCAGCCGATCAGCTTGTGCAGGCCCGGCTTGAGCAGCGGCTTCAGCGCCTTCGCGAACACCGGCGCCGCGCCGCGCAGCGCCGGCACGTGAAAGCCGGCGACCAGGCACTGCCGGTCGTTCAGCGCGCGCAGCGAGTCGACGCTGCCCTGGAAGCGGATGTCCAGATGCAGCGCAGCCGCCTCGGCCGCGTGCTGCTGCAGCACCGGCAGCGCGATGTCGTGGCTCGCCCGCACCGTGAGCAGCTGCTGGCGCTCGTCGCGCGCATCGGCGAGCACGCGTGCGAGGTCGGCGCGCAGCGCCTCGATGTGCGGCTGCATCCGCGTGCGGGCGCGGCGCTCGGCCCAGAGCAGCCGTTCGGCGAACTCGGTGGGCCGCGCGCGCTGCCCCTGCGACCAGACCACCAGCGGCTCGCCCAGCATCTGTTCCCAGCGCTTCAGCTGGCCCCAGGCATGGCGGTACGAGCAGCCCAGGATCTGCGCCGCGTGGCGGATCGAGCCGCCGTCGAACACCGCGCCGAGCAGCTCGAACAGCGCGTTGCCCATCTCGGCGCCGCGCTGCTCGCCGGTCTCGAAGGCGTAGTGCAGCTGCACGCCCGGTGCGTGGGCGGTCTTGGGCTTGGGGTTCATCGGTGCAGCATAACCTCGCGTCAAGATGACGCGAGGCCTGCGGACACTCAGCCGAAGAACTTCGACACGCTCAGCAGCGTTCGATAGATGCCCCACGCGAGCGGAATGCCGACCGCGGCCCACGCGAGCACGACCAGCATCGGCGACGTGCTCGTCTCCGACACCGCCGTGCCGTCGACGACACGCACCTCGGCCGCCGCCGCGCGGTCATGCGCCAGGCGCTTCTCCTCGGCGAGCTCCTCGGGCGTCATGAACCACTTGTCGGCCACCGGCCGGATCAAGAGGTTGGCGAGCAGCCCGATCGCGAGCATGCCGACCAGGATGTACATGGTCTGGTTGTAGACCTGCTCGCGCGGAATTCCCAGGCCGAGCTGGTAGTCGCGCATGTAGTTCACGACGATGGGCCCGAGGATGCCGGCCACCGACCACGCGGTCAGCAGGCGCCCGTGGATCGCACCGACCATCTGCGTGCCGAACAGGTCGGCGAGGTACGCGGGCACGGTCGCGAAGCCGCCGCCGTACATGCTCAGGATGATGCAGACCGCGCCCACGAACAGCAGCTTGTTGCCGGCCGCCGCGCTGTTGGGCAGGCTCGCATACAAGACGCCGCCGAGCACGAAGAACAACATGTAGGTCAGCTTGCGGCCGAGCTTGTCCGACAGGCTCGCCCAGACGAAGCGGCCGCCGATGTTGAACAGGCTGAGCAACGCGGCGAAGCCCGCGGCGATGCCGGCAATCGTCGTCAGCTGGGCCTTGTCGAGCTCGCCGAACTTCTTCGCGACGCCGATCAGGCTGCCGCCGAACACTTCCTGCAGCATCGGGCTGGCCATGCCGATCACGCCGATGCCGGCGCTCACGTTCATGGTGAGCACCATCCACACGAGCCAGAACTGCGGGATGCCCCAGATCTTCTTCACGTGCACGTGGCGCTGCGTGATCATCGCGTTGCTCGACGCCGCCGCCGGCGGGGTCCAGCCCGCGGGCTTCCAGCCCGAAGCCGGCACGCGGTAGCCGAACGCACCGCCGAGCATGAAGACCGCATAGACCAGCGCCATCACGACGAAGGTCTGCGACGCGCCGACATCGGTGGGCGTCGCGAACTGCTTCATCAGCTCGGCCGCGAGCGGCGAGCCGATCAGCGCACCACCGCCGAAACCCATGATCGCCATCCCGGTGGCCATGCCGCGCCGGTCGGGGAACCACTTGATCAGCGTGCTGACCGGGCTGATGTAGCCCAGCCCGAGGCCCACGCCGCCGATCACGCCCGAGCCCAGGAGCATCATCCAGAACTGGTGCAGGTGGATGCCCCAGGCCGAGAACAGCATGCCGCCGCACCAGCACAGCGCCGAGACGACGCCGGCCTTGCGCGGGCCGGCGCGTTCGAGCCAGCCGCCCCACAGCGCCGCCGACAGCCCGAGGAACACGAAGAACAGCGTGTACATCCAGCCCAGCGTCGAGACTTTCCAGTCGCAGTTCGTGACGAACAGCTCCTGGAAGAAGCCGACCTCGGGGCCGCACTTGATGCTCTCCTTGATGCCCAGCGCCTTCGACAGCGGCAGCCAGAACACCGAGAAGCCATAGGCCATCCCGATGCACAGGTGGATCGCCAGCGCGGCCGGCGGCACCAGCCAGCGGTTGTAGTGCGGACCGGCGATGGTCCGTTCCTTGTCCAGCCAGCCTGTGCCGGCAACTGATCCCGATCCCCCCAATACGGCTGACATCCGACGTGCTCCTTTTTGATGTCCCAACGACCTCGGCGCGTGCGCGCGCGAAGGCCCGAAGGCTAGGGGGCTGGCAGCGTGGTATCAATATGTGTCGGCTTGCATAGCCGCGGCCGCAACACCGTGCGCCGGATAATTCGGCACGGGCGGCTGTCGCCGCCGAGAAAACGAGAAAGAGTTCACATGTCGCAGATGAATCGACGCCAGTGGATGACCCGCGCGGTCGCCGGCGTGGCCGGTGCGTCGTCATGGCCGTTCGCGGCCCACGCCCAATCGCAGCGCGCGTTCGCGCCGCAGCCCGGCGCATGGCGCACGTTCGAGATGACGACCACGGTCGACGTGCTCGAGGCCCAGGGCGCGACGCGTGTCTGGCTGCCGCTGCCGGCGGTCGACGGCCCCTACCAGCAGAGCCTGGGCCACCAATGGTCGGGCAACGCGAGCAGCGCGCGCATCGTCGCCGACCCGCACTATGGCGCGGCGATGCTGTATGCCGAGTTCGACCCGGCGATCGCCGCGCCGCGCCTCGCGGTGACGAGCACCGTGCGCACGCGCAGCCGCGCGACCGACTGGCAGCGCCCGCAGCGCGCCGACGAGGACGGCGCGACGCTGAAGCGCTGGGTCCAGCCGACCGAGCTGATGCCGACGGACGGCATCGTGCTCGAGACCGCACGCGACGCGATCGGCCGTGCGAAATCCGACGAGGAGAGAACCCAGCGCCTCTACGACTGGGTCGTCTCGCACACGTACCGCGAGCCCAAGGTCCGCGGCTGCGGCGTCGGCGACATCAAGACCATGTTGGAGACCGCGAACTTCGGCGGCAAGTGCGGCGACATCAACGGCCTGTTCGTCGGCCTGTGCCGCTCGGTCGGCATTCCGGCGCGCGATGTCTACGGCATCCGCATCGCGCCGTCGGCCTTCGGCTATCGCGAGCTCGGCGGCAACCCAGCCAAGCTGCAGGCCGCGCAGCATTGCCGCGCCGAGGTCTGGCTGCAGCGCCACGGCTGGGTCGCGATGGACCCGGCCGATGTCGGCAAGGTGATGCGCCTGGAGACGCCCGAGTGGATACGCGACACGCAGCACCCCGTCGTCGCGCCGGTGAACAAGGCGTTGTTCGGCGGCTGGGAAGGCAACTGGCTCGCGTTCAACACCGCGCACGACGTGACGCTGCCCGGCTCGACCTACGGCAAGCTGGGCTTCTTCATGTACCCGCAGGCCGAGAACGCGAACGGACGCTACGATGCGCTGGACGCGGACCGCTTCCGCTACACGATCACGTCGCGCGAGCTGAACACCTGATCGCAAGCCCGGCGCACGACGAGGACCCGACGATGCACGATTCCGATCTGACCGACGACCACCTCGCCGCCTCGCGCGAACGCGCCGTGGCGGCGCTGCTGACGCGCCGTTCGGTCTCGCCCAAGCGGCTGGTCGCGCCGGGCCCGGACCTCGCAACGCTGGAGCTGATGCTGCGGGCCGCGCTCGCCGCACCCGACCACGGCGGCCTGCACCCGTGGCGCGTGATCGAGTTCCGCACCGAGCACCGCGCCGAACTGGCCGCGCTGTTCGAAGCCGAGAAGCTGCGCCGCGACCCGCTCGCCACGCCGGTGGACCTGCTGCGGGCCCGCGACCACGCGCTGCTGCCGCCGGTGCTGCTGGGCTTCGTCGTCACGCCGCGCTCGCGCACCAAGATCCCGCCGCGCGAGCAGTGGCTCGCCGCCGGCGCTGCGCTCGGCAACCTGCTGAATGCCGCGCACCAGCTCGGCTACGGCGCGATCGTGCTGAGCGGCGAGCGCTGCTTCGACGAGACGCTCGTCGCCGCGCTCGGCGTGGCGGCCGACGAGCAGCTCGTCGGCTTCGTCAGCATCGGCACGATCGGCAAGGCGCCGCCGGAAGCCCGCCGGCCGCTGCCGCAGACCGTGTGGTCCTGCTGGCCCGGCCCCGCGGCACCGGACGACCCGGCAGCCGACTGAGCCGCAGGCGCTCGCCGAGCGCCATCCACCCTGTTCGTCATATCCGGCCGTAAACAACGCCACGCGAACTCCGATATATTCCACCGAATACAACGATGGAAGGCGACCGCATGACGACAGTGGCGAGCCGGCGCGCCGAACTCGGCGCTATCGAGGTGCTGCCGGGGCGCGATGGCGTCGTCGTCGGGCTGGTCGGCCCGAACGCGGAGACGCTGCGCATCGAAATGCCGGCCTGGACCGTGCACCAGCTGATGCGTTGCCTGCCGCGCATCGATGCGGCGCTCCACGGCGACGGCGACTCCGCACCGGGCGTGATCGCCTACCCGATCGCGCAGTGGAGCGTGCGCAGCGTCGGCCAGGCGCGCAGCGTCGCGCTGAGCATGCTGAGCGACCGGCGCGTCGCCTCGACCTTCATGCTGGGGCCGGACGAGGCTCGTGCGATCCACCGCGCGCTGGGCGACGCGATCAAGGCCGCGGGCGCCGACCTCGACGCCGACCTCAGCGCGCGATCAGCGCCAGCAGCTGCGTGATCTCGCCATGACAGGCACGCGCCGCCTTCGCCTCGACCGCGCGGTACAGCTCGATCAGGCGCCGGCCGGTCGCGGTCAGCTCGCTGCCGCCGCCGTGCGAACCGCCTTTGGCCGAATCGACGGCCGGCTCATGCAGGCTGCCGTTCAGCTCGTCGAGCAGCATCCACGCGCGCCGGTACGACATGTCCAGGCTCTTCGCCGCGGCGGTGATCGAGCCGGTTGCGGCGATCGCCTCCAGCAGCGAGACCTTGCCGGGCCCGATCGCGATCACGTCGCCGAGCGTGACGCGCATCCGGAACTTCGCGACAGGCTGCGTGCGTGCGCCGGCGCGGGCGCGTGGAGCGGACGGGGTCGGAGTTCGGGGCATGGCGTGGGGCGAGGCTGCGCGGAAGGAGCGGGCGCCGCGCATTAGAGCACCGGTCGGCATCGCGCCCGCCGCCAGGCACGCTGCCCGTTGTATCCAACCCAATATCACGAGACTTCGCGATGCTGAAACCGCCTTTCAAGCTGGCGTCTGCGCTGGACGCAACGGTCGACACCCTGTCGGCGGCGCCCTGCTTCCCCGAGCACACGCCCGGCGACGACACGCCGTCGGGCGGACGCGCCCGCTTGGCCGACCTGGACCCGTACCTGCACTGCTCGGTGATCGGCACCTGCCTGAGCACCGGCGAGCTGCGCAAGCTGATGGCGCGGTTCGTGTTCGTGCGCGACTCCGGCGATCTGGAGGTGCACCACGAAGCCGTGCGCTTCGCCGGCCAGGGAGGCGCGATCGCGAAAGCCCTGCACAAGACGCTGGACCAGCGCCATGCGGCCGTGATCCAGCGCTTCGCGAAGGCGCGCGAGCCGCAGGCGCTGGCGGCGCTCTGGGGCGACGCGTTGCGGCTGGGCGAGGTGCCCGGCGCGTACTGGGCGGTGCTGACTCATCGCGAGATCACGCCGGCGCTGCGCCAGCAGGCATTCGGCGAGGTGCACATGCTGTCGCACCTCGTCGGCGCGGCCAACCGCGCCGACATTCGCCGGCTGGTCGCGCTGGAGCGCGAGAACGCCGAGCTGCGCGACCGTCTCGAGCGACAGCAGGCGCGCACGCAAGAGCTGCTCGACGAACGCGAACGCACGCTCGCCCAGCGGCGCGACGAGCTCGCCGCGGCGCTCGCCGAACGCGACGCGGCCCGCGCGCAGGC
>DATEFR010000294.1:0-3961 GCA_035280545.1 Burkholderiaceae bacterium
GCTGTGCGCGAGCACGATGCCGTCGAACGGGATGGCGCCGAAACCTTCGGTGCCCTTGAAGTTGCCTTCCTGCGTCGCGGTCAGCAAGGGGTGCAGCACCTTGATCGGCGCCTTGAACATTTCGACGAACTCGAGCAGGCCTTGATTCGCGAGGCACAGGCCGCCGGAGAAGCTGTAGGCGTCGGGGTCGTCCTGCGCATAGGTTTCGAGCTTGCGGATGTCGACTTTGCCGACCAGGGAGCTGATGTCCTGGTTGTTCTCGTCGCCCGGCTCGGTCTTCGCGACGCCGATCTGCTTGAGTACGCTCGGATAGCGCTTGACGACCTTGAACTTGCGGATGTCGCCGCCGTATTCGTCGAGCCGCTTCACGGCCCAGGGGCTCAGGATGCGCGTCAGGTAGCGGCGCGGAATGCCGTATTCCTGCTCGAGCAGCGGGCCATCTTCGATCGCATCGAACAGGCCGAGCGGCGACTCGTTCACCGGCGATCCCTTGATCGCATAGAACGGCACCTGCTCCATCAGTTGCTTCAAGCGCTCGGCGATCGAGCTCTTGCCGCCGCCGACCGGACCCAGCAAATAAAGTATCTGCTTCTTCTCTTCGAGGCCCTGCGCGGCATGCCGGAAGTACGAGACGACCTGTTCGATCGCGTCTTCCATCCCGTAGAACTCGGCGAACGCCGGGTAGATCTTGATCAGCTTGTTCGCGAAGATGCGGGACAGACGCGGGTCGTTGCGCGTGTCGACCATCTTCGGCTCGCCGATCGCCTTGAGCATGCGTTCGGCGGCGGTGGCGTACGCGACCGGGTTGCGTTTGCACTCGGCCAGGTACTCCTCGATCGTCAGTTCCTCTTCACGGTTGCGTTCGAACCGCGCGGCAAAGTTACTGATCACATCCATGCTGATCTCCTGTGCAGTTGCCAGGAGACACCGACGGCTGTTGCCTGGCCTCGGTGCCCTGGGGAAGTTCTGATGACACCCGGTGGGGCGCCATCAGAGCTTTCCGTTCATCAGCTGGTCATGTTTTTACCTTAAGCGATTCTGCTCCTGTCGATCGTGTGAATACAGAGGTCTTCGTCACACAGCTCTCGATTTGAAGGTAAACGTCTTTAGCAAACAACGTGCCGCAATAGCCTGCGTTGACGTCCGCCCCAGTGACTTTTCAACTTGCCGCAAAGTTCCGCAAGGCGATCAATCGCGCAGACTGCAAACGCAGCCTACACCGAACCGACGACGTGTGCGTCGTGGGGTGATCACGATGACACCCGCGATCGGGGGACGGCGCGTGTCAGTGCTGCGAGAGGCCGAGCTTCTCGAGCAGTCCGTTGAGCTCGTCGAGCGAGCCGAACGCGATCGCGACCTCGCCTTGCTCGCCGTGGCGCGAGCGCTTCTTCACGCGAATCTCGACGGCCGCTGTCAGCGCATCGGACAACTGCTGCTCGATGCGCTGCAGGTCGCGCGGTTTCTCGTGCTTGGTGCGCAGCAATGGTGCCTGCCGCGCGCCGCGCAGCGCAGCACGGGCCGCGAGCTTCTCCGCTTCGCGCACGCTGAGCTTCTTCGCGACGATCTCGTTCGCGCTCAGGATCTGCTGCGCGCCGTCGAGCGGCAGCAACGCGCGCGCGTGGCCCATGTCGATATCGCCGGTCATCAGCAGCTGCTGCACCGGCTCGCTGAGCTTCAGCAGGCGCAGCAGGTTGGTGGCCGCACTGCGCGAGCGGCCGACCGCTTGCGCGGCCTGCTCGTGCGTCAGGCCGAACTCGTCGGTCAGGCGCTGCAGACCGTGGGCCTCCTCGAGCGGGTTCAGGTCTTCGCGTTGGATGTTTTCGATCAGCGCCATCGCGGCGGCCGACTCGTCCGGCACGTTCTTGACGAGCACCGGCACGTCGTCCAAGCCGGCCAGCTTTGCGGCGCGCATACGCCGTTCGCCGGCAATGATCTCGTAGCGCTCGGCCCCCACCGGGCGCACGAGAATCGGCTGCATCACGCCTTGCGCCTTGATGCTCTCGGCGAGCTCGTACAGCGACCCCTCGTCCATGCGCGTGCGCGGCTGGTACTTGCCGGGCTGGAGCCTGTCCAGCGACAAGGTGCGCGGGGTTTCGTCCAGACGAGCAGACGCCGCGGCGTTCGCAGCACCTTCCGCGACACGCGGGCCGAGCAGCGCTTCGAGGCCCAGGCCCAGGCCTTTGGGTTTTTTCGTGACCATGGCGCAGATTGTCACGGATTGGGCTGCGGGCTCGTCAGCAGCCCGCGCAGCAACTCGCGCCCCTGGGACCAGTCGCCCAGGCCCGAATCGCCGTTGATGTGGCCGCATGCACCGATCGTGAAGGTGGTGCTGCCCCAGTCGCTGGCGAACTGTGCAGCGCGTTCCGGCGAGCCGTACGGGTCGTCGCTGCTGATCACGACCAGGCTCGCGAACGGCAACCGCTCGCGCACGATGGGGCGAAAGCTGTAGAGATTGGGCGGCATGTCGTCGCGCTCGGTGTCGGGTACCGCGACGAGCAGCGCCGCCTGCACGCGCGATGCGTGCCGCGAATGCCGGCTCCACGCGGCGACGAGGTGGCAGCCCAGGCTGTGCGCGACCAATGCAGCAGGGCGGTCGCTTTCGAGCACGACCTCGTCGAGCCGCGCCATCCAGTCGCCGCGTCGTGGCCAGAGCCAGTCGTCCTGTTGCACCCGCTGATCGCCGTGCAGCGCTTCCCAGCGGCTTTGCCAATGCGCCGGACCCGAGGCTAGCCAGCCCGGCAGGATCAGCACGCGTGGCGCTGGCGACGATGATGATGACGATGTCGGGTCGGCGGCGGATGTCATGGGCCTGGTTTATCCTTCGCGATCGAGTGCCGGCATGCGCTGGCCCAGGAAGGGTTGAAGAGATGAAGTACCGCGCGTTCGTCGATGGCCAGGAAGGCACCACCGGGCTGCGGATTCACGAGTATCTCGCGCAGCGCAGCGACATCGAGGTGCTGCGCATCGATCCCGAGAAGCGCAAGGACCCGGCCGAGCGTGCCCGCCTGCTCAATGCCGCCGATGTCGCGTTCCTGTGCCTGCCCGATGCGGCGGCACGCGAGGCGGTCAGCCTGGTCGAGAACCCGAAGACCTGCCTGATCGACGCGAGCACCGCGCACCGCACCGTGCCGGGCTGGGCCTTCGGGCTGCCCGAGCTCGCGCCGGACCAGCGGCAGAAGATCCGCGCGAGCAAGCGCATCGCGAATCCGGGCTGTCATGCCTCGGCGTTCATCCTGCTGCTGCGTCCGCTGGTCGACGCCGGGATCGTGCCGGCGTCTGCGTCCATCAGTGCGACCTCGATCACCGGCTACTCGGGCGGCGGCAAGAAGATGATCGAGCAGTACGAGGCCGGCGGCGACCCGCGGCTGGATTCCCCACGGCCCTATGGCCTGACGCTGGCGCACAAGCACATCCCGGAAATGGCCGCGCACACCGGGCTCAGTGTCAAGCCATTGTTCATGCCGATTGTTGGCAAGTTCTACAAGGGCTTGTCGGTAAGTGTGCCCTTGCATCTTTCGCAGCTGAAAGCGGGAACGAGTGCCGAGCAGGTGCATGCCGCCTTCGCTCAGCGTTATGCCGGCGAACGGTTTGTCCGGGTCATGCCGCTGCGTGATCCGGCGGCGATCGAAGACGGATTCTTCGACGTTCAGGCCTGCAACGACACGAATCGTGTCGACATCTTCGTGTTCGCGAACGATTCGCAGGTGCTGCTGATGTGTCGCCTCGACAATCTCGGCAAGGGCGCGAGCGGTGCGGCGGTGCAGTCGATGAACGTGCACCTTGGGGTCGACGAAGGGCTCGGTCTCTAGCCGTTGCCCCGGCGCCTAGGGCCTGTTAACGCTATGGGAGGGCTCGCGCCGCACCCTGGCTGGCCCTAGGCGGCGGCCGGGTCGCGGGCGCGGTAGTGGTACGTGTACGCGTCGACAAAACCGAGCCCCGCATAAACGGCCCGCGCCGGGAG
>DATEFR010000295.1:0-2068 GCA_035280545.1 Burkholderiaceae bacterium
ACACCTCGGGTTGGTGCCTCGCGCAACTCGCGGTGTAGACGAAGACGACCGCGCTTGCGACGCCGGCCGCGAAGCGCCAGACCGGCCACGTCGCCGGCCACGGCAGCGCCATCGCGAGCGTCAGCAGCGCGGTCGCGACCAGCCCGCCGCGCACCACCTGCGGTGCGTTCACCGGCGGCAGCCAGCCTGCCCTCGCCCAGATCCACGGCTGCAACGTGCACAGCAGTGCGCCCGCCAGATAACCGAGGTAGTTCGCGCTCGCGAGCCAACTCGCGGCGTGCAGGTCGATCACGCCGTCGGCCAGCATCATCGGCAGCAGCGGCGTGAACGCGAAGCGGCCTATGCCCATCGCGACCGCCAGCGAGACGGCGCCTGCCAGCGCGATGGCCCAGCGGCCGCCCGCGTGGGCCGTCATGGGCTCGGCGTCAGCGCGGGAAGGGGTCGAGACGCTGGACGGCGGCATTGGCTTCCTCGGGGATGCGCGCGACGTTGAGCACCCACGAGACCATCGCGAAGTAGCCGATCAGGCTGGTCAACTCGACGACGCCGGCTTCGCCGAAGTGCTGCATCGCGCGCGCGTAGGTCGCGTCGGCAACGCCGTGGTGCTGCAGCACCTCGGTCGCGAGGTCGTGCACCAGCGTTTCCTCGTCGTCCATCGTCGTCGGGCGCCGGCCCTCGCGCAGCGCCGCAATGGTCTCGGGCGCGGTGCCGGCCGCGAGCGCGAGCGGCACGTGCGTGAACCATTCGAACTGCTGGCTGTAGAAGCGCGAGACGACCAGCGTCGCGAACTCGCTGGTGCGCCGCGACAGCGAGCTCGAGAAGCGCAGGAACTCGCCGAGCGCCGCGACGCGGTCCAGCAGCGCCGGGCTGCGCAGCAGCGCGATGAACGGGCCCTTGACGCCCTTGCGCGGGCCGGCGATCAGCGCGTCGGCCGCGGCGCGCTGCGCATCCGTCATCTGCTCGAGCGCGAGCGGCGCCATGCGCGGGGATGCCGGGGAAGAAGGTGTCGTCGTGGGTTGCATGGCGGCCATGCTAGCGCCACAATCCATTCCCGGATATCGAATTATGGAGAACAGGTTGTTCTTGATCAGAGAACACCTGCCGAAGCCAAAGCCGGGACTGCACCGATGGAACTCGAGGACCTCGCGATCTTCCGCACCGTGGTGCACGAAGGCGGCATCCTGAAGGCGGCGCGCAAGCTGCACCGCGTGCCGTCCAGCGTGACCACGCGGGTCAAGCAGCTCGAGGCGTCGCTGGGCACCGAGCTGTTCTACCGCGACCGCCAGCGCCTGCACCTCTCGCCGGGCGGGCATCAGCTGCTCGACTATGCGGAGCGGCTGCTGCGGCTGTCGAACGAGGCGCGCCAGGCCGTGGCGGGCGGTGCGCCCAGCGGCGTGCTGCGCATCGGTTCGCTCGAGAGCACGACCGCGAGCCGGCTGCCGGCGGTGCTGTCCGCTTTCCACCGGCGCTATCCCGACGTGCGCGTCGAGCTCTCGACCGGGCCCAACGATGCGTTGATCGCCGCGCTCGCCGCGCGCCGCATCGATGCCGCGTTCGTCGCCGAAGCGCCGGCCGACAAGGGCATCGTCGCGATGCCGCTGTTTCGCGAGCGGCTGGTGATCATCTCGCCCGAAGGCCATGCGCCGGTCACGCGGCCCCAGGACGTGCAGGGCGACACCGTGGTCGCGTTCGCGAACGGTTGCGCCTACCGCCGCGTGCTGATGCGCTGGCTCGGCGACAAGCGCGTCGCGACGATGCGGGTGCTCGACCTGAGCTCGTACCACGCGATCGTCGCCTGCGTGGCCGCCGGTACCGGCATCGCGCTGGTGCCCGAGGCGGTGCTCGCGACCTTCCAGGGGCCGCCGGTGATGCGGCACCGGCTGCCGGCGGTCTACGCCGACATCGTCACGCCGCTGATCTGGCGCGCCGGCGAGGTGCCCGCCGCGCTGGCTGCATTGCACGACGAGCTGCGCGCGCCCGCACGGGCGGTCGCGCGCAGCAAGCCGTCATCACGGGTCACGGGCAGCCGGCCGGCTTTGCGGTCGACGGCGTGATCTGCACGCTGGTC
>DATEFR010000296.1:0-9521 GCA_035280545.1 Burkholderiaceae bacterium
CAACTGCGGGGCGATCTCGCCGCACCTGATGGAAAGCGAGATCTTCGGCCACGAGAAGGGCAGCTTCACGGGAGCGGAGCGGCAGCACCAGGGGTTCTTCGAGCGAGCCAGCGGCGGCACGCTGTTCCTGGACGAGATCACGGAGATGCCGCTGGACCTGCAGGTCAAGCTGCTGCGGGTGCTGGAGACGGGCACGTTCATGCGGGTCGGCTCGACGCAGGTGATCGAGACCGATGTGCGGCTGGTGGCGGCGACCAACCGCGACCCGCTGAAGGCGGTGGCGGCGGGCAAGCTGCGCGAGGACCTGCTGTACCGGCTCAACGTCTTCCCGATCCACATGCCGGCCTTGCGCGAGCGGCGCGACGACATCCGCCTGATCGCCGAGCACTTCCTGGCCCAGATCGGACAGCGCGAAGGCCAGATGAAGCGGCTCTCGCCCGAGGCGCTGGACCGCCTCGCCGCCTACCGCTGGCCCGGCAACGTGCGCGAGCTGCGCAACATCGTGCACCGGGCCTACGTCATGGCGCACGACCCGGTCATCGTCGACGATTGCCTGCCTGCCGCCGAGCCGGCGCCGCCGGCCGCGAGCGGCGCGCCGGTGCTGATGGTGGAGGTCGGCACCTCGCTTGCCGAGATCGAGCGCATGGTCACGCTGGCCACGCTCGAGCACTTCGGCCGCCACAAGGAGCGCACCGCGGCGGCGTTGGGCGTGAGCCTGAAGACGCTGTACAACCGGCTGAAGGACTACTCGACGGTGCAGCCGCCCGACGGCGGCGAGGCCTGACGGCGGCCGGACGGCCTCGCACGCGCGATCGCCCCGATTGACGCCGATGCCGAGCGCGGCGCACATTCGCCGACGGAGGTGGTTCGCTTTGCCGTAAACCGTGCCGATGCGTGGGCCAGCGTAGACAGCAGGCGCACCAGGGACGAGCGCGCAGCGAGGCTTGCGCAACGCGAGACGCCGGCACGAGGCTTGCAGTGGTCCGTCCTCGGAGGTGACTCATGTCGATGAATCCACCCGGTGTTGGTGCCGATCTGCCTGTGCGGTATGGCGTGGTGGCGGCGAATCCGAACCTCGAGGCCGGCATGCCCGGCGTAGGGGCCGACGCCACGGACAGCGATTGGGCTGCACTGTCCGACCCGCCGGGGAGTCACCCCGATGCCGTGCGCTCGCCGCGGCTGCTGACGCCGGCGGTGCTGCGTGTGCTGGAGTGGCACCGGCAACACTCGACGGGGAACGGCTGAATCCGCGGGGCCGTGGCTCAGGTCAGGCCCAGGAACCGATCGAGGATGTGGAAGTGATCGTCCATGAAACGATCCTCCATCGCGGTGAGGCGTTCGATGGGCACCCACGCGGCCTGGGCCGCGTCGTCGCCGGCCTGCACCGGCGGCAACTCGCGCTCTCCGAGGTCGAAGTAGTGCGCGTGCGTGATCGTGCGGCCGCGCTGGCTGCGGTCGGGATGATCGAAGACCTGCGCGGCGCGTAGCGCGCGGCGCATCGTGTCGGGCAGCAGCGCGAGGCCGGTTTCTTCGTGCAGCTCGCGCAGTGCCGACTGGTAGGCGGTCTCGCGCTGTTCGATGAATCCGCCGGGCAATGCCATCAGGCCCTTGCCGGGCGCATGGCCGCGCTCGATCAGCAGCACGTGGCCGGCACAGCGCAGCAGCGCATCGACCGTGACGAACACCGGCGGATACGGCGCACTGGCCCAAGCGGCGCGATCGCGGCGCAGGGCGGCCCACTCCTCCTGCATCGTGCGATAGGCCGGCAGCGCGCTCCATGCGCGCAGGAACGCGCGCGTGGCCGGCGGGGCCTGGTCGATCAGCGCGGCGAGCGCCGCGTCGATGCCGGCGCCGTCGCTGGCGGTCGCGCCGAAGTACGCGTCGCGCAGCGTGGTCGCGTCTATCGTCTGGTGCCGTTCGACGCCGACGAGCCGCCAGCCCGGGAAGTCGCGCAGGTAGGCGCTGGTCGCGTCCTTGAAGTGGCCGACCAGCGCGATCTCGTCGGCCGCGGGCTCGGTGTCGTTGTCGATGCCGCGGCGAGCACCGGCCAGCACGTCGGCGACGCCGGCGCGCACCGCGGCGGTCCAGCGCGCCTCGTCGTAGTAGTCGCGGATCGGCACGAACAGCACCCGTTCGCGATCGGCCGCCGCGAGGTGCTGGCGGATCATCTCGGCGCGTTCGCTCCAGGTGAACGGATTCTTCGGCGAGCGCGCCTGAAACGCCGAGCCGATCACGACGACGCAGCGCGGCGCGAGTCGCAGCGCCTGCTGCAGCAGCGCGCCATGGCCGGCGTGGAACGGCTGGAAGCGGCCGATGTAGACCGCGGCGTGCAGCGGCGTGGCCGGGGGCGGGGTGGTGTTGTCCATGTTCATGACGTCGGGGCGGGCTTCAACGGGCTTCAACGGGTCAGTGCACTGCCGCGATCGGCATCTGCCGCCCGCTGCCGAACGCGCGCGCGCGAACCCGGATGATGGGCGGCGCCTGGCGGCGCTTGTACTCGTTGCGCGCGATCATGCGCGCGACCCGTTCGATCAGCGCGCGGCCGTCGTCGCTGCGTTTCAGCTTCTCGACGAACGCGCTGGCCTGCGCGTGTTCCCAGCCCGCGAGGCGGTCGCCTTCGATCAGCACCTTCAGCACCTCGTCGAGCACCGGATACGGCGGCAGGCTGTCGCTGTCGCGCTGGCCGGGCGCGAGCTCGGCCGACGGCTCCTTCACGAGGATGGCCTCGGGGATCCGCTCGCGCCCGCCCGCCTCGTTGAGGTGGCGCGCGAGCGCGAACACCTCGGTCTTGTACAGGTCGCCGATCAGCCCGAGGCCGCCGTTGGTGTCGCCGTACAGCGTGCAGTAGCCGACCGAGATCTCCGACTTGTTGCCGGTGGTCAGCAGCAGGTGGCCGAAGCGGTTCGAGTACTCCATCAGGATCGTGCCGCGCACCCGCGCCTGCAGGTTCTCGAGCGGCAGTCCTTCGAGCGGCCGGCCGAAGCTGTCGGCGAACTGGCGCCCATAAGCGGCCACCAGCTCGGCGATCGGATGCGTCGCGAGTTCGATGCCGAGCTTGCGGGCAAGCGCGACCGAATCGTCCACCGAGCCGGCCGACGAGTGGCGCGACGGCATCGTGACGCCGACCACATGATCCGCGCCCAGCGCGTCGACCGCCAGCGCGAGCGTCAACGCGCTGTCGATGCCGCCGGACGAGCCCACCACCACGTTCGCGAAGCCGCAGCGGCGCGCGTAGTCCTTCAGGCCGAGCGTGATCTGCGCCCGGTAGAACGCCATCGTCGACAGGCCTTGCGGCGGCACCGGTGTCGGCACGTCGCCCGCGGCGGTCAGGAAGCGGCCGTGGGCGAAGCGCAGCGTGCGCACGTCCTCGGCGAAGCGCTGCGCTTCGAAGACCACGCCGCCCGCCGGCTCGACCGCGAACGAGGCGCCGTCGTAGACCAGCTGGTCGTGTCCGCCGACCTGGTTCACGTACAGGATGGGCAGCCCGTGGCGCCGGCTCGCGCCGCCGAACAGCCGGTGGCGCTGCTCGCGCTGGCCGATGCTGGAGGGGCTCGCGTTGATCGAGACCACCAGGTCCGGCGCGGCGTCGTGCATGCGCTCGAACGGGTTGACGCTGTAGTCGCGGCCTTCGTCGTTCCAGCCGTCCTCGCAGATCAACAGGCCGACCTGCGCATCGCCGATGCGCAGCACCTTCGCGACGTCCGGGCCCGGCTCGAAGTGGCGGCGCTCGTCGAAGATGTTGTAGGTGGGCAGCAGCTGCTTCGCATAGCGCAACACGATCTCGCCGGCGTGCAGCACCAGCAGCGCGTTCTCCAGCCTCTTCCCGGCGCCCTGGCGCGGCATAGGCGCGCCGACCACCCAATGCAGCTGCGGCATCTCGCGCGAGGCGCGGCGCAGCTCGGCCAGGCCGGCTTCGACGCGCGCGAGGAATGCCGGCTCGTCGAGCAGGTCGCCCGGGTAGTACGCGGTCAGCGACAGCTCGGAGAACACGACCAGTGCCGAGCCGTCGTCGCGCGCCTGGCGGGCGGCGGCGATCATCTTCTGCACGTTGCCGGCCACGTCGCCGATCGTGACGTTCAGTTGGGCGAGGGTGAGTTTGAGCATGGGAGGCTTTCCTCTTCGGTGTCAGGCCGGTGCGCGGAACACCTGGCGCAGGTAGGCCAGGAAGGTTTCGTCGTCGCACAGCGTCTTGCCCGGGCTGTCGGACAGCTTCGCGACCGGCTGGTCGTTGCAGCGGGTCAGCTTCATCACGATGTTCAGCGGCGCCGGACCCACGTCGTTGCTCAGGTTCGTGCCGATGCCGAAGCCGCACTGCGTGCGATCGGCGAAACGACGATACAGCGCCAGCGCGCGCGCCAGGTCCAGCCCGTCGGAGAACACCAGGCGCTTGGTGTGCGCATCGATGCGCAGCGCTGCGTAGTGCGCGAGCGCCTTCTCGCCCCAGACGAAGGGGTCGCCCGAGTCGTGGCGCAGGCCGTCGAACAGCTTGGCGAAGTACAGGTCGAAGTCGGCGAGGAACGCGTCCATGCCGACCACGTCGGTCAACGCAACGCCCAGGTCGCCGCGGTACTCCTGGACCCAGTCCTCGAGCGCGGCCTTCTGGTGGTCGCGCAAGCGCACCGGCAGCGCCTGGTAGGTCTGCAGGTACTCGTGCGCCATCGTGCCGATCGGCACCAGGTCGAGCTCGCGTGCGAGCCGCACGTTCGAGGTGCCCTTGAAATACTGCGGCACCTCGCGCTTCAGCGTCGCGACGACTTCGCGCTGCCAGTCGCCCGAGTAGCGCCGGCGCACGCCGAAGTCGAAGAACTCGAACGGGTGCGTGCGCGCCGGCTCCTCGGCGGCGAAGCGGCGCAGCAGTTCGATCTTCGCGGCGAGGCGGCGCCGGCCTTCGGCGTGCGCCGCGGCGGTGTCGAAGCGCCGGAAGTACAGCTCGTTGACGATCGCGAGCACGTAGATCTCGAAGCCCATCACGTGCACCTGCGGGCCGTTCGCGACGATCTCGAGGCGTTCGCCGTCGGCGCGCGCCGTGATGAACGCGCGCTGGAACCGGAAGATGCGCAGGAAGTCGACGAAGTCGGACTTGATGAAGCGCAGCCCGCGCAGATACCCCAGCTCCTGCGGCGTGAAGCTCAGCGTGCACAGGTGGTCGAGCTCGCGATTCACGTCGCCAAGCAGCTCGGCCAGCGGGTACGCCGGCGCATTGCGGCACACGAACGTGTAGTCGGCCTGCGTCTGCGGATGCCGGTGCAGCATCGTCTGCCACATCGTGAACTTGTAGAGGTCGGTCTCGAGCAGGCTCTGGATCACCGGGGTCATCGCGCGTCCTTCCAGGTGCGGGTTCAGACCGTCGCGCCGGCGCGCAGCAGTTCGAGTGCCTGCGCGCTCGTCGCGAGGTGCACGCCGCGGGCGCGCATCTCGGCGAGGAAGGCGTCGGCCTCGCGCTCGAAGCCGCCGACCGCGCTCATGCAGTCGGTGAGCAGCACGACTTTCGCCGGGTCGCGGCTGGGCAGGTGCGCGACGATGTGCTCGACCGTCGCCCGCACGCAATGGCTGCTGGCCTCGCCGCCGATCAGCAGCGTCCTGGCGCGGTCGAGCTCGGCGACCAGTGCGTGGTTGAGCTGCGTGGCCGGGTCGGCCGCATCGGGCACTTCGGCCTGCACCGCGCTGTAGTGCTCGGTCCACGGGTTCTCGCCCTTGGTCACCGTCTGCACGACCGCGAGCCGCGCTTCCTCCCAGGCCGCGAGGGCGGCCTGCAGCGCGGCGTGCACGTTGTGTCCCCAGGTGCCGATCTCGCAGTGCACCGGCCAGACCATCAGCGTGTAGCGCCCGCGCGCTTCGAGCTCGTCGAGATAGGCCAGCGCGCGCGGCTGTGCCGCGGCGTCGCGCGGGACGTAGGCGCCGGCGCGCACCTCGGCCGCCGTGATCGTCGTGAACGGCGCGACCGTGCTGCCGTCGGCGCGTCGCCAGAACGGCGGGTGCGCGATGTCCACGCGGTGGTGCGAGTCCAGGGTCACGCAGATCTTGCCGATCAGCTCGCCGCCGTCGCGGACCAGCCCGGCGAGGCGCTGCATGTCGGCATGCGCGCCGGCGACCGGCAGCGCCGGGGCGCGCGCCGCGCCGGTCAACGGGTCGGTGGGGCACCAGTCCGGCGGCAGGTCGCAGAAGTCGTTCTGCGGGTCGATGATCAACAACCGGGTGTCGTTCATGGCGGTCCTCGATGGGCTGTACGTGCAACCTAGCATAGGTGACTTAGATTACGTTTGCAACTAACAAAGGAGGCAGCCCGCAGCATCGCATTGCCGCCATGTGCATTCATGCCCATAATCCGCGACCGGTGTGCGACCTTCTCGCTTAGTTGCACGCTTGATGCAAGTGCCGCCGCCCCCGCTCATGACCGTTCGATCGCCCACGCCCGTCATCTGCACCGTCGACATCGCGCTGCTGACGCTGCGCGACGAGGCGCTGCACGTGCTGCTGCTCAAGCGCGATCGCGAGCCTTTCAAGGGCTCGCTGGCGCTGCCCGGCGGGTATGTGCACGTCACCGAGGACCAGAGCGCCGAGGATGCCGCGGCGCGCGTGTTGCGCGAGAAGTCGGGCATCGTCAGCCCGTACCTGGAGCAGCTCGCGACCTTCTCGGGCCCGGGGCGCGACCCGCGCGGCTGGAGCGTCTCGATCGCGTTCTATGCGCTGGTGCCGGCCGCGCTGCTGGCGGGCCACGATCGCTCGGCCGAGCGCCGGCTGCAACCGGTCGCGAAGCTGCCGGCGCTGCCGTTCGACCATGCGCGCATCGTCGCGAGCGCGGTGGAGCGCGTGCGCAGCAAGAGCCAGTATTCGTCGCTGCCGGTGTACCTGTGCGGCGAGTCGTTCACGCTGCCGCAGCTGCAGTCGGTCTACGAGGCGGTGCTGGGCGAGGCGGTCAACAAGGTGAGCTTCCGGCGCAAGATGGACGAGCTGGGCATGCTCGAGGCGATCCCCGGCGCGCAGACCTCGGGCGGCGCGCACCGGCCGGCGCAGCTGTACCGGCTGCGCCGCGAGTACCGGCACGCACTGTCCATCGTCGACCGCGGGTTGAACGCCTGAGGTGCGTTACCGCGTCAGCACCACATGCATCGCATGCGCGGTGCCGGCGTGCTCGGTGCAGCGGTAGCCCAGGCCCGCGAGGTTTATGCCGTCGAGCAGGCGTTCGCCGGCGCCGAGCACGACCGGCGCGATCGCCAGGTGCATCTCGTCGATCAGGCCGGCCTGCAGGTACTGGCGGATCGTCGCGACGCCGCCGCCGACGCGGATGTCGCGTCCTTGTGCCGCGGCCTTTGCGCGTTCCAGTGCCGCGTGGATCCCGTCGGTGACGAAGTGAAACGTCGTGCCGCCTTGCATCACGATGGACTCGCGCGGGTGGTGGGTCAGCACGAACACCGGCACGTGGTACGGCGGCTCGTCGCCCCACCAGCCCTTCCAGCTCTCGTCGGGCCATGGCCCGCGCACCGGGCCGAACATGTTGCGCCCCAGGATCCAGGCACCGAGGTTGTGAAAGCCGCGTGCCGCGAAATCGTCGTCGACGCCGGTCACGCCGTCCGTTTCGTTGCCGAACATGCGCTGGAACGTACGCGTCGAAAACGCCCATTCGTGCAGCGCCTTGCCGCCGACGCCCAGCGGGTTGGCCAGGCTCTGGTCGGGGCCGGCGCCGTAGCCGTCGAGGGAGATCGCAAAACCGTTGACTCTGAGTTTGGACATGAGAGAGGTCTCCGTGGAGGGGGAAATCGTGCATCTTGCAAAGTCACGACGAACGGCACGTCGCAGAATCGACAAGCGCGAGCGCTTTACGATGACGCCGCTTTCTTTCGATTAAACCCCGCCGCCATGCCCACCGACCTCGTCGCGCTCGCCAAGGCCTGGGTCGCACAGGCGCGGCGCATCGTCGCACTGACCGGCGCGGGCATCTCGACCGACTCGGGCATTCCGGACTTCCGCGGCCCGCAAGGCGTGTGGACGAAGAATCCGGGCGCCGAGGCGCAATCGACGCTGCAGAACTACCTGGCCGATCCGGCCGTTCGCCGGGCCGCCTGGCGTGCCCGGATGGACAGCGCGGCCTGGACCGCGCAGCCGAATCGCGGCCATCTCGCACTGGTCGAGCTCGAACGGCGCGGCAAGCTGCACGCGCTGGTCACGCAGAACATCGACGAGCTGCATCGCATCGCCGGCAACAGCGCGGAGAAGATCGTCGAAGTGCACGGCACGATGCGCCGCGCGATGTGCTGGGGCTGCGGCCAGCGCACGCCCATGCAAGAGGTGTTGCAGCGCGTGCGCGACGGCGACCCCGACCCGGCCTGCCTGCGTTGCGGCGGCATCCTGAAAAGCGACACGATCTCGTTCGGCCAGGCGTTGGTGCCGGAGGTGATCGCACGCGCGATGGGCGCCGCGCGCGAGGCCGATCTGCTGCTGGCGATCGGCAGCACGCTGCAGGTTTTTCCGGCGGCCGGCCTCGTGCCGCAGGCGCGCGAGGTCGGTGCGCGCATCGTGATCGTCAACGCGCAGCCCACTGCGATGGACGATCTGGCCGACGCGGTGTTGCGCGGCACGATAGGCGAGCTGCTGCCGGCGATCTGCGCGGCCTGAATTCAGCGGCACGCGGCTTGCCCCGCCGGCCGCATGCGCGCCGTTTGTCCACAAGTCGCGGCGGCGCGCTGGGCTGCCGGCGATCGCCCCACGATGGCCAAGGTGAACCGCCGGAACGTCGCCTCGCCGCTTCGTTTCGGCATAAAAACGCGGCCCATCATGGTTCGATCAACATCAAACTCACCCTCGTCGTCGTGGAGTCCGTTCGTGCTGTCGATGGCCGTGCTCGCGCTGGGCTTCGGTTCCGGGCGCGCCGCGGCGCTCGACCTCGCCCCGCAGACTGCGTTCGTGCAGTACGGCACCACACGCGACACCGATTCCGCCGTCATCGGCCTGACCTGGGATTGGAATCGCCGCTGGTCGCTGGGCAGCGGCGAGCTGTCGGGATATTGGGAAGCGGCGCTGGGTCGGTGGAAGGGCACGGCCGAAGGCGGCGGGGCGGCGTACAGCACGCAGATCGGCATCACGCCGGTGTTCCGCTGGCGCGGCGACGGCGGCAGTTCGCCGTGGTTCTTCGAAGCCGGCATCGGCGCGAACGCGATCCGGCCGGTCTATCACACCGAGCGCAAGCAGTTCTCGACGATCTTCAACTTCGGCGATCAACTGGCGGTGGGGCGCAGCTTCGGCGCGCAGCGCGAGCACGAGCTGGCGCTGCGGGTGCAGCACTTCTCGAACGGCGGCTACAAGGACCCGAACCCGGGCGAGACGTTCGTGCAGCTGCGCTACGCCTATCGCTTCCGCTGAACGCGTGATCCCGGCCCGAGGCGAGCCGCCCGGGTCTTCAGTGCCGCGGCGGCGGGAACAACAACCGACCGAGCGCCGTGGCCAGGCGGTCGGCGCAGTGCTGCAGCGTTGCGCGTGCCGACGGCGCCTGCGGCGCCTCGGCATCGGTCGCCGTGGCACCGGCG
>DATEFR010000297.1:0-2541 GCA_035280545.1 Burkholderiaceae bacterium
ATCCCGGCGCCCGATGCCGTCAAGCGTGCGCTCGACCTGCTCAAGGGCGCGAAGAAGCCGCTGATCCTGCTCGGCAAGGGCGCTGCCTATGCGCAGTGCGATGCCGACATCCGCGCGCTGGTCGAGAAGACCGGCATCCCGTACCTGCCGATGTCGATGGCCAAGGGCCTGCTGCCCGACACGCACGAGCAGTCGGCGGCTGCCGCCCGCTCGTACGTGCTGCAGGAGGCCGACGTGGTGCTGCTGGTCGGCGCGCGGCTGAACTGGCTGCTCTCGCACGGCAAGGGCAAGACCTGGGGGGCCGACAAGGGCGCGAAGCAGTTCATCCAGATCGACATCGCACCGACCGAGATCGACAGCAACGTCGCGATCGCCGCGCCGGTGATCGGCGACATCGGCTCGTGCGTCGCGGCGCTGGTCGCGGGCATCGACTCGAAGTGGGCCAAGCCGCCGGCCGACTGGACCGGTGCGATCGCCGAGCGCAAGGACAAGAACCTCTCGAAGATGGCGGAGACGCTGGCCAAGCGCCCGTCGCCGATGAACTTCCACAGCGCGCTGTCGGTCATTCGCGACCAGGTCAAGGCCCGGCCCGATGCGATCGTCGTCAACGAAGGCGCCAACACGCTCGACTTCGCCCGCTCGATCGTCGACATGTACGAGCCGCGCAAGCGCCTGGACGTCGGCACCTGGGGGATCATGGGCATCGGCATGGGCTTCGCCGTCGCCGCCGCGGTGACCACCGGCAAGCCGGTGATCGCGATCGAAGGCGACAGCGCGTTCGGCTTCAGCGGCATGGAAGTCGAGACCATCTGCCGCTACAACCTGCCGGTCTGCGTGATCGTCTTCAACAACAACGGCGTCTACCGCGGCACCGACAAGAACCCGTCCGGCAGCGCCGACGTGGCGCCGACCGTGTTCGTCAAGGGTGCGCGCTACGACATGCTGATGCAGGCCTTCGGCGGCGTCGGCGTGAACGCAACGACGGCCGACGAGCTGCAGAAGGCGCTGGCCGAAGCCGTCAAGTCCGGCAAGCCGACCCTGATCAACGCCGTGATCGACGAGTCGGCCGGCACCGAAAGCGGCCGCATCGCGAGCCTGAATCCGCAAAGCGCAGTCAAGAAGTCCAACTAAATTTCACTCACCCACGAGCCAACAAGGAGCACTCATATGAGCACCAAACCACTCGCCGGCATCAAGATCATCGATTTCACCCACGTGCAGGCAGGCCCCGCCTGCACGCAGCTCCTGGCCTGGTTCGGCGCGGACGTGATCAAGGTCGAGCGCCCCGGTTCGGGCGACGTCACGCGCACGCAGCTGCGCGACATCCCCGATGCCGATGCGCTGTACTTCACGATGCTCAACAGCAACAAGCGCTCGCTGACGCTGGACACCAAGAAGCCCGAAGGCAAGCAGGTGCTCGAGACGCTGATTCGCGAATGCGACGTGCTGGTCGAGAACTTCGGCCCCGGCGCGCTCGACCGCATGGGCTTCACCTGGGAGCGCATCCAGGAGCTGAACCCGAAGATGGTCGTCGCGTCGGTCAAGGGCTTCTCCGAAGGCCACCACTACGAAGACCTGAAGGTGTACGAAAACGTCGCACAGTGTGCCGGCGGCGCAGCATCGACGACCGGCTGGTGGAAGGGCGAGAACTCCGAACCCACGATCAGCGCGGCTGCGCTGGGCGACAGCAACACGGGCATGCACCTTGCAATCGGCATCCTGACCGCACTCATCGGTCGGGACAAGACTGGCAAGGGCCAGAAGGTGGCATGTTCGATGCAGGACGCAGTGCTCAATCTCTGCCGCGTGAAGATGCGCGACCAGCAGCGCCTGGAAAAGGTCGGCTACCTCGAGGAGTACCCGCAGTATCCGCACGAGATGGACGCCTTCAAGGACAAGGTCACCCCGCGCGGCGGCAACGCCGGCGGCGGCGGCCAGCCGGGCTGGATTCTCAAGTGCAAGGGCTGGCAGACCGACCCGAACGCGTACATCTACTTCACGGTCCAGGGCCACGCCTGGGAGCCGATCTGCGACGCGCTCGGCAAGCCCGAGTGGAAGACCGACCCGGCCTACACGACCGCCAAGGCGCGCCAGCCGCACATCGAGAAGATCTTCGCGACGATCGAAGACTTCATCAAGGACAAGACCAAGTTCGAGGCCGTCGACATCTTCCGCAAGCACGACATTCCCTGCGCGCCGGTGCTGTCGATGAAGGAGCTGCTGCGCGACGAGTCGCTGCGCAAGAGCGGTTCGATCGTCGAAGTGCAGCACAAGGCGCGCGGCAGCTACTTCACGATCGGCAGCCCGATCAAGTTCTCCGACCTGAAGCCCGAGATCACCGCCTCGCCGCTGCTGGGCGAGCACACCGACGAAGTGCTGAAGGACTTCGGCTACACCGACAGCCAGATCAAGGAGCTGCACGCCGCGAAGGCGGTATGACGTCCTGAGGACATCGGGGTGCACGGACAAACGGCGCCCGCGGGGCGCCGTTTGTTTTTTCGGGCATGCGCGGACAATACGCGCATTGCCTCGAAGATGGAG
>DATEFR010000298.1:0-3869 GCA_035280545.1 Burkholderiaceae bacterium
GAACTGCGCGAGGTTCTCGCCGAACGCCTTGCTCAGGCCGTAATGGCCGTCGGGGCGCATCGGCATGTCCGGCGCGATGACCTCGTCCTGCCGGTAGAAGCCGGTCACGTGATTCGAGCTCGCGTACACGATGCGTTTGACCCCGTGCCGGCGCGCGCCTTCGTAGAGGTTGTAGGTGCCGACGATATTGGCCTGCAAGATGGGCTCGAACGGACCCTCGACCGAGACGCCGCCCAAGTGCACGACCGCGTCGACGCCCTCGAGCAGCGCGTGCACCGCCGCTGCGTTTTCGAGAGCGACCGGCTGCAGCTCCTCGCCGGCGGCGGCCGAGCCCATGTCGGCAATGTCGGACACGCGCAGCAGCGTGCACCACGGCTTCAAGCGTGGGCGCAGCACCTTGCCCAGGCCGCCGGCGGCGCCGGTCAGCAGCAGGCGATTGAACGGCGGGTTGCCGGCAGGCGTTCTCAGGGGCGACGACGAGGGAGGCATTTGATAGAGTCGGGTAGCTGCTGTTGTCATACGTCATCAGTTGTCGTACAACAAAGCCATCCGTGATGGTAGCCAGCACCGCCGGCGCACACGATCGGGGTTTCCACGAAGACACGCATGAACCTTCCACGCTCCGCATCGCCCGCCGGCGCCGAGATCCGCCGGCGCCCGCGCACGCTCGCGCACGAGCTCGTCGAAGCGCTGGGCGATCGCATCCGCGATGGCCGGCTCGCGACCGGCGCGAAGCTCGCAACCGAGGCGGCGCTGATGGCCGAGTTCGGCGTCAGCCGCACCGTCGTGCGCGAGGCGATCTCGCGGCTGCAGGCCAGCGGCCTGGTCGAGACGCGGCACGGCATCGGGACCTTCGTCGTCGGCCTGGGCGACGCGTCGTCGTTCCGGATCGGACCCGAGCAATTGGCCACCTTGCGCGACGTGGTCGCGATGCTCGAGCTGCGGATCGGCGTCGAGACCGAGGCCGCCGGCCTGGCGGCGCAACGCCGTACCGCCGACAACCTGCTCGCGATGCGCGATGCGCTCGAGACGTTCACCCAAGCGGTCGAGGCAAGGCGTGACGCAGTGAGTGCAGACTTTCAATTTCATCTCGAAATTGCGCGGGCAACCCAGAACCCGCACTTCGCGAGCCTGATGGCGACCTTGGGTGCACAGGCGATCCCGCGGGCCCGACTGGACCCGGCCGCGCCGCCGGACGAGGAGCGCCAGGCCTACCTGCGGCGCGTCAACGCCGAACACGGCAGCATCTTCGACGCGATCACGAACCAGGACGTCGAAGCGGCGCGCGCGGCGATGCGCACCCACCTCGCCAACAGCCGCGAGCGGCGCCGCCGCGCCGCGGCATGGGGCAGCGACTCCTGACCCGCCGGCCACGCGCGACACCCAACCCTGGCGCGCGCTAGGGGATTGCGCCGGGCTTGTTTCATCGGCATCCTTGGCCTAGCATAGTTGTACGACGACTGATAACGTCGAAGGAGCCAACCGATGAACCTGACCAAGCCACTGCGACTGCTGGCTCTGTGTATCGCGGCACTCGCCGGCCCGGCCGGCGCGCAGGACTGGCCGGCCGGCAAGCCCATCCGCATCGTCGTCCCGTACACGCCGGGCGGCTCGTCGGACATCATCGCGCGCGCGGTCAGCCAGCCGCTGGCCGATGCGCTGAAGACCACCGTGATCGTCGAGAACAAACCCGGCGCGAACGGCAACACCGGCACCGACGCGGTCACCAAGTCGCCCGGCGACGGCTACACGCTGCTGTTGTGCGACGTGGGCGCGCTCGCGATCACGCCGTCGGTCTACACGAAGCTGCCGTTCGATCCGAGCAAGGACTTGCGCGGGGTGACGATGCTGGCGTACTCGCCGCACCTGCTGGTCGTGAACCCGTCGGTCAACGTGAGCAACCTGAAGGAACTGGTCGCGCTGTCGCAGAAGAGCCGGATCGACTTCGCGGTCACCGCGATCGGCAGCGCGCCGCACCTGGCCGGCGTCGCGGTCGAGAAGGCGACCGGCGCGAAGTGGGAGTACATCCCGTACAAGGGCGGCTCTCAGGCGGTGACCGACACGATCGCCGGCCAGACCCAGGTGCTGATGAACGGCATGCTCGCGACGCTGCCGTTCGTGCAATCGGGCAAGCTCAAGGTGCTGGGCGTCTCGAAGGCGACGCGCGTGCCGCTGCTCGCGAACGTGCCGACGATCGCCGAGCAAGGCGTCAGCGGGTTCGAATCGGGCACCTGGCAAGGCGTGCTGGTGCCGGCCTCGACGCCTCCGGCGGTGATCGCGCGGCTCTCGACCGAGCTCACCAAGATCATCCGCTCGCCCGAGGTGCGCTCGCGGCTGACCGCACAGGGCGCCGAGGTCTACACGATGGCCCCGACCGAATTCGCAAGCTTCTTCGAGGGCGAACGCAAGCGCTGGGCGGGCGTCGTCGCGAAGGGCGGCATCAAGCTCGACTGACTCCACGCCACGTACGACACCATGACGACACCGACCACCCCGTACTGCGCCTTCCCGAACAGCTTCAAGCAACGCCTGACGGCGGGCGAGACGCTGATCGGCTGCTGGTGCTCGCTCGCCAACCCGATCACCACCGAGGTGCTCGGCGTCGCCGGCTTCGACTGGATCCTGCTCGACGGCGAGCATTCGCCTAACGATGTGACGACCTTCATCCCGCAGCTGATGGCGCTGAAGGACAGCGTCAGCGCGCCCATCGTGCGGCCGAGCTGGAACAACCCGGTCGAGCTGAAGCGGCTGCTGGACGGCGGCTTCTACAACTTCCTGATTCCGTTCGTCGAGACGGCCGACGAGGCGGCGCGCGCCGTGGCCGCGACGCGCTACCCGCCGCAGGGCTTTCGCGGCGTCTCGGTCTCGCAGCGCAGCAACAAGTTCGGATCGGTCAAGGACTACTTCACCGGCGTCAACGAGCAGATCTGCGTGATGGTGCAGATCGAGAGCCGCAAGGGCGTCGCCGCGGCGGCCGAGATCGCCAAGGTCGACGGCATCGACGGCCTGTTCGTCGGCCCGTCGGATCTCGCAGCCGGCTTCGGCCATCTCGGCAACGCGAGCCACCCCGAGGTGCAGGCGGCGATGGCGCAGATCATCGAGGCGGGCAAGGCGGCCGGCAAGCCGATCGGCATCCTCGCACCGGTCGAGGCCGACGCGCGCCGCTACATGGCACAGGGCGTCACGTTCGTCGCGGTGGGCAGCGACCTGGGCGTGTTCCGCAGCGGCACGCAAGCGCTGCGCGATCGTTATCTGTCTGCTTGAATGAAGTTCTGAAGGATCACGGGAGTATCGACATGAGCAAGCTGGGATTCATCGGCCTGGGCATCATGGGCACGCCGATGGCGTTGCGCCTGAAGGCTGGCGGGCACGATCTGTTCGTCTACACGCGCAGCGAACCGAAGCCGGAAGTGCTGGCCGCCGGCGCGGTGCGTTGCGCGAGCGCGCAAGAGGTCGCACAGCGCGCCGACGTGATCTTCACGATGGTGCCGGACACGCCGGACGTCGCGAAGGTGCTGTTCGCTGACGATGGCGTCGCCGCGGGGCTGAGCAAGGGCAAGACGGTGGTCGACATGAGCTCGATCTCGCCGATCGAGACCAAGGAGTTCGCGAAGAAGATCAACGCGCTGGGCTGCGACTACCTCGACGCGCCGGTCTCCGGCGGCGAGGTCGGCGCGAAGGCCGGCACGCTGACCATCATGGTCGGCGGCACGCCGGAAGCGTTCGAGCGCATCAAGCCGCTGTTCGAGCTGATGGGCAAGAACATCACGCTGGTGGGCGGCAACGGCGACGGGCAGACGACCAAGGTCGCGAACCAGATCATCGTGGCGCTGAACATCGCGGCGGTCGGCGAGGCGCTGGTGTTTGCG
>DATEFR010000299.1:0-6082 GCA_035280545.1 Burkholderiaceae bacterium
CGTCACCGACTCGGCCACGCCGATCAGGACGCCTGCGAGCAAGGCTCCCAGCGGATTGGCCAGGCCACCGATGATCACGACGGCGAAGACGACGCCGATCCAGGCCTCGATCTGCGAAGGAGCCAAGGTCGACGTCAGCGCCAGGAATACGCCCGCCACACCGGCCGATGCCGAACACAACCCGGCGAGACCGTACGACAGGCGCGCGGCATGGATGCCGAACGCAGCCGCAATCGGGCCGTCGTGTGCGGCGGCGCGCAATGCCCGCCCGAGCAGCGTGCGCCGCAGGCACAGCCACGCGACCAGCGCCAGCAGGGCTGCGCAGGCGAAGGCCGTCAGCTCCAGCACGGGCACGTAGATCGGGCCCCATCGGATCGACTGCTGCGCGTAGGGCGTATCGAACTTGCGGAAGTCCGCCGACCAGACCCACTGGATGAGCGACTCGATCAAGATCGTGACGCCGAAGGTCACGAGCATCGAGGCGAACTCCGACACCTCGAAGCGGACGAACACGAAGTGCAGCGCGATACCGAGCACGAAGAAGGCAGGCGCGATCAGCAGGAGCGAGACGCCAGGCGACACGGCGGCCTGGGTTCCAAGCTGATAGGTCAGATAGGCCCCGAGGAAGGCCAGCGCGAAATGGCTCAAGTTGACCAGCTTCAAGAGACCCCAGCTCAGGCTCAAGCCCAACGCAAGCAGGCCGTACATCCCGCCGAGCAGGATTCCGCCGACGGCGGACTGCGCGAGCAAGGTGAAGCTCACGGCCGCTCCCCGGCGCCGAATGCGGCGGGCAGAGTCGATGGCGGGTGCATGGCGGTGCGTCTCCTGTGCTTTTGAATGCTATCGTTAGCATATTCTTGTAGGAACGAGCGGCACTGTCAAGCTGGGTGACCTATCAGGTATACCCCGAGTGGCGGCGCAATCGACTCCTACAGAATGCCAACGTTTGCATCCACGCATGCCCTGGAGCCCGCCATGACCCATCTGCTGATTGCCCGCTACTCGATCGACGATGCCATCCACTACGGCATCGTGGACACCGGCATCGTCCGGCGCCTCATCGGCCAGCCCTTCGACGGCATCCGAGAGAGCGGCCATCGCGACCCGCTCGACAAGGTGCGGTTGCTGGCACCCGTCGAGCTGCCTCGCATCTTCGGGCTCGGCTACAACTACCGCGCCCACTCGCAGGAGTCGCACAAGGCCGTGCCGGACATCCCGGTGCTCTTCATGAAACCGAGCACGTCGGCCATCGGCCCCGGGGATGTCATCGTCTACCCGGCGGGCGCCGAGATCGTGCACTACGAAGGCGAGCTGACGGTCGTCATCGGCAAGCGCGCGCGCCAGGTGCCGGAAGCGCAGGCGCTCGACTACGTGCTCGGCTACACCTGCGGCAACGACGTCAGCGATCGGGTCGTGCAACGCCGCGAGAGCGCGTTCGGCTGCCTGCTGGCCGGCAAGGGCTACGACACGTTCGCGCCCATCGGGCCCTTCATCGCGACGGGGCTCGATCCCGCAGATCAGCGCATCATCACGCGCGTCAACAATGTCGTTCGCCAGGACGGCAACAGCCGCGACCTGGTCTTCTCGGTCCCGTACCTCATCTCGTATCTCAGCCGCTACATGACGCTGCTGCCGGGCGACCTGATCATGACCGGCACGCCGGCAGGCGTCGGCCCCTTGTCGGTCGGCGATGTCGTCGAAGTGGAGATTCCCGGCATCGGCGTCCTGCGCAACGCAGTGGTCGCCGACGGCGGCGTGTGAGCTGAACGTTGTTGCGTCTACCCCTTTGCCGCCTCACCGTGGAGCCACCCCAAGAAGGCCTCCACCGGGGCACGCTTCGCATGCCGCGCCGGGTAGACGGCAAAGTGGGCCTTGACCTGAATGCACTTGTCGATGCCGAAAACGGTCCTCAGCTTGCCCTCCGCCAGATGTCGCGCGCCTATGGTGGCGCTTTCCAGCGCCACGCCCAGCCCCTGCGCGGCCGCGTCCAGCGACATGTGCGCGCGATCGAATCGCATCGAATAACGACCGGGTGCGCGCTTGTCGGTGATGGCGGAGAACCAGTCCGACCACTGAACCACGCTGACATTGCTCTGAATCAGCGGCACGTCGAGCAACTGCTCGGGGCGCCGCAAGCGGTACTCGCGTATGAAGGACGGGCTCGCAAGCGGGACGATTCGCTCCACGAAGAGCGGCTCCACCACGAGATTCGGCCACTGCGGTATGCCATACCGAATGTCGACATCGGCCTGCCCCAGCGCGAAATCGCTGTGCGTCGGGGAGGCGGACATGTTGATGGCGATGTCTGGATAAGCCTGCGCGAAGCCCCGCAGCCTCGGGGCCAGCCACAAGGCCGCGAAACTCGGCGACGAGTGCACGTACAAGCTGTTGCTGACGCCGAGCCGCAGGTCGTCGCTCGCGGCCGCGATCGCGGCCAGTGCTCCTCCCACGCGCGACAGGTACTGCTCGCCCGCGGTGCTCAAGCGCACGCCATGCGCGCTTCGTTCGAAAAGACGCACGCCGACATGTGACTCCAGCCTCGCCACCTGGTGGCTGACGGCGGACGCCGTGAGGTGGAGCTCGACCGCGGCCAGCGCAAAGCTGCGCCTGCGGGCGACAGCCTCGAACGCCAGGAGATTGACGAGCGGCGGTATCGCGGCCATCGGGCGAACCCTCACGTCAGATGAAGTTCTGTCATCTTAGGCTGAAAACTCTTCTCTTGCCGTCATGCACACCCACGCCGAAGATTCGCGGCAAAGACAAGGAGACAACGACATGCAGATCGTCGCCACGGCCGTCACCCGCATCGGCCGCACCAGGACCTCGGTATGAGCGCCACGCTGCTTCGGGCGCACGCCGCTGACGATCAGGGCTCTTTGCTGGCCCGTGCCGATGCCTGGCTGGGGCACGTCGTCGAAGCACCCGCGGCCGCGCTGGTGGTGGGCGAAGTCGTCGTGCTGCTGGCGGGCGTGATCGCGCGCTTCGTCTTCAACAGCCCGATTCCCTGGGCCGACGAACTCGCCTCCATCCTGTTCCTGTGGCTCGCGAACCTGGGTGCGGCCATCGCACTGCGGCGCGGGACGCACATGCGAACGACGGCCCTCGTCGCCTTCTGGAGCCCGCGGGCACAGGCCTGGGCCGAGACGCTTGCCGTCGCTGCGCCGTGCCTTCTGCTCGCGATCCTGATCGGGCCGATGACCGAATACGCGCAAGACGAGTGGGTCGTGCAGACGCCCGCCCTGTCTTGGCCGAACACCGTCCGTGCCGCGGCGGTTCCGGTCGGAAGCGCGTTCATGATCGCCATCGGCCTGCTGCGGCTGGCGCGCCATGGGGTTGCCGATCTCGTCGGCGTTGCGCTGTCGATCGCCGTGCTGGCCGGCGCCCTGTACCTCGGCTCGGGCTGGCTGCAAGGCATCGGCAACTGGAACCTGGTCGTCTTCTTCGCGGTTCTTTTGGGTGCCGGTGTGCTGCTGGGCGTGCCCATCGCCTTCTGCTTCGGGCTCGCAACGGTCGCGTTCCTGCTGTGCACGACATCGACGCCGCTGGCGGTGGTGAGCGGGCGCATCGACGAGGGCATGAGCTCGCTGATCCTGCTCGCCGTGCCGCTGTTCATCCTGCTGGGGCATCTGGTCGAGATGACCAGCATGGCCAAGGCGATGGTGGACTTCCTCGCCTCGTTGCTCGGCCATGTGCGCGGCGGGCTCAACTACGTGCTGCTCGGCGCGATGCTGCTGGTGTCGGGCATCTCCGGCGCGAAGACTGCCGACATGGCCGCCGTCGCGCCGGTGCTGCTGCCCGAGATGAAGAAGCGCGGCAATCACGAGGGCGAGATGATCTCGCTCTTGGCCGGATCGGGCGCGATGGCCGAGACGATTCCTCCGTCGCTCGTGCTGATCACGATAGGCTCGGTCGCCGGCATCTCGATCAGCGCGCTTTTCACGGGAGGCATCCTGCCGGGCGTCGTGCTCGCGGTGCTGCTGGCCGTGCTGGCGCGCTTTCGCAGCGCCGAGATCGCGCAGGGCCTGAAGCGGGCGCCGCTGTCGGTGGTCGGCCGCACGCTGCTGGTCGCGCTGCCGGCGTTGCTGCTGCCGGTGCTGATCCGCACCGCGGTCGTCGAAGGCATTGCGACGGCCACCGAGGTCTCGACCATCGGCATCGCCTATGCGGTGATCGCGGGGCTCTTCATCTACCGCCGCTTCGACTGGCGCCGCCTGTATCCGATGCTGGTGGACACGGCCGCGCTGTCCGGCGCCATCCTGTTCATCATCGGCACGGCCACGGGCATGTCGTGGGCGCTCACGCAGTCCGGGTTCGCACACAGCCTGGCCTCGCTGATGACGAGCGTGCCGGGCGGCCAGTACGGCTTCTTGCTCGTCTCCATCGTCGCCTTCATCGTGTTGGGCAGCGTGCTCGAAGGCATTCCGGCGATGGTGCTGTTCGCCCCGCTGCTCTTCCCGGTCGCCAAGGCGATCGGCGTGCACGAGGTGCACTACGCGATGGTGATCATCCTGGCGATGGGCATCGGCCTGTTCGCGCCGCCGTTCGGCCTCGGCTACTACGCCGCCTGCACGATAGGCCGCGTGCACCCGGACATCGCCGTGCGGCGCATCTGGCCGTACCTCGGCGTGCTGCTCGTGGGCGTGCTCATCGTCGCGTTCGTGCCCTGGTTCTCCATCGGTCTGCTCTGAGCTCGCCGCAGTCGCCGCTTCTCCATCCATCTCACCATCAAGGGACTCCATGCCTGATCTCCTCACGACCCTGCGGGAACGCGCCCATCGCATCCGCCGCTATGCCCTGCGCATGGGCGAGGTGCAGGGCCAGGGCTACATCGGCCAGGCCCTGGGCTGGGCCGACGTGCTGGCGGTGGCCTACGGTCACGCGATGAACTACCGCGCGGACGACCCGAGCTGGGAAGGCCGCGATCGCTTCCTGCTCTCGCACGGCCACTACGCCATCGCGTTTTATGCGGCACTGATCGAGGCCGGAATCATCGCGGAGAGCGAGCTCGAGACCTACGGCAGCGACGACAGCCGCCTGCCGATGTCCGGCATGGCGACCTACACGCCGGGCATGGAAATGTCGGGCGGCTCGCTCGGTCAGGGCCTGCCGATCGCGGTCGGCATCGCGCTCGGACTGCGCCACAAAAAGAACCCTGCGTTTGTCTACAACTCGATGTCCGACGGAGAGCTCGACGAAGGTTCGACGTGGGAAGCAGCGATGGGCGCAGCGCACCACTCGTTGTCGAATCTGATCTGCCTGGTCGACATCAACAACCAGCAAGCCGACGGTCAGTCGAGCAAGGTGCTGGGCTTCGAGCCGCTTGCCGACAAGTGGGCCGCGTTCGGCTGGCATGTGCAGCGGGTCGATGGCAACGAGCTGCCCGCGGTCGTGGCGGCGTTCGACAAGGCGCGCAAGCTCAAGGAAGCCAGGCCGCGCGTGATCCTGTTCGACACGCTGATGGGCAAGGGCGTGCCTTTCCTCGAGAAGCGCGAGAAGAACCACTTCATTCGTGTCGATCCACCGGAGTGGCAGCAGGCCATCGAGATCCTCGATCAATCGCAAACCGAAGGAGCAGCCGCATGAGCGCCCCTGTCGCAGAGAAGAAGCCCCGTCTGACAACGTCCGCGATGATCGCGTCGATCGCGGCCGAAGGGCAACGCGTGAAGGCGGCTCCCTTCGGCAAGGCACTGGTCGAACTGGGCGCGCAACGGCCGGATGTCGTCGGCCTCTCGGCCGACCTGGCCAAGTACACCGACCTGCACCTCTTCGCTCAGGCGTATCCGGAACGCTTCCACCAGATGGGCATGGCCGAGCAGTTGCTGATGGCGGCCGCCGGAGGCCTGGCAAAGGAAGGTCTTGTTCCGTTTGCGACGACCTATGCCGTGTTCGGGACGCGGCGCGCCTACGACTTCATCCATCAGGTCATCGCCGAAGAGAACCTCAACGTCAAGATGTGCTGCGCGTTGCCCGGCCTGACCACCGGCTACGGCCCCAGCCATCAGGCGACCGAAGACATCGCGATGATGCGCGGGATCCCGGGGCTCACGATCGTCGACCCCTGCGATGCGCTCGACATCGAGCA
>DATEFR010000300.1:0-5725 GCA_035280545.1 Burkholderiaceae bacterium
TTGCGCGACAGGATCACGACCTCGACGCGTTGTGTCGGCAGTGCGGCTGGCGCGGCGCCACTCGGCGCGCGGACATTGAACGCGAGCAGCTTGTTGACCAGCGAGAACGCGACACCGGGTGTGGCGGCGCGCTCGAGGCGCTCGAGCTGCAGCCGCATGTACGCACGGTCGTCGGAGGCTTCGAAGACGCGGTTCTCCTCTTCGAAATCGAACAGGGCGCGCGACGAGATCGCGACGACGAGCTGACCGTCCAGGCTGGTGGGCATGCGGGCGATGATACGCAGCGGGGCCCTCGCGCCGCGCTGCGCGGCCCGAGGCAGCCCATGACGCGCCCGCTACGGCACGAAGCTGCTATTGCACGAACCCGATCGCGCCGCGTTTGCTGCGCGCATCGGGCAGGTCGACCACCGCGATGTGGTCGCGCCGATCGAGCTTGGCGTTGCCGAAGGCGGCCATCCAGGCGCGTCGCATCTCGCGCGGGGCGAGCTCGCTCATGGCATCGAGCACGTCGGCGCGAGGCTCGGGCTCGAACTGCCGGCCCCAGTCGTGCGCGCCGCGGATCTGCTGGTACAGGCGTGCCGCGATGCCGCGCGCCGCCGCGCGATCGGGCGCACGCACTTCGTAGACGTTCATGCGGTTCAGGATCGGGTCTGGGATCGCATGGTCGTCGTTCGCGGTGGCGACCCAGATCACTTGACTCGCGTCGATCGCGACTTCGGCGAACTCGTC
Organism: Burkholderiaceae bacterium; assembly: GCA_035280545.1. GTDB lineage: Bacteria > Pseudomonadota > Gammaproteobacteria > Burkholderiales > Burkholderiaceae_C > DATCSE01. Next base: position 730 of record DATEFR010000300.1, read on the forward strand.
GGTGAACGACGAGGCCGTGTCATGCTCGAGCAGGCTGTACAGCGCGCCCAGCGGGTCGTACGCATGTTCGCCGCCGGCCTTGTCGATCTCGTCGACCACCATCACCGGGTTCGCGTACTGGCCGTCGACCAACGTCTCGAAGACCTTGCCGGGGCGCGCGCCCTTCCACTGGCTGGAGGCGCCCGAGAGCACCCAGCCCGCGGTCAGCGAGCTCATCGACAGGAAACCCATGCCGGTGCCGAGCAGCTTCGAGAGCTCGCGCGCGAAATGCGTCTTGCCGACGCCCGGCGGGCCGAGCAGCAGCAGCGGCGTGATCTCGAGCGCATCGCGGCTGTCTTCGCACAGTGCGAGCTGGCGCTTCACGTCGTCCAGCACCTCGACGAAGTTGGGCAGCTCGTCGTACAGCGCATCCATCATCGGCAGGCCCGAGGGCTTGACCTGGAAGCGCTCGGGGCCCTTTTCGAGCATGCGCTGGTAGGTCGAGCGCAGGCTCTCATGCTCCTTGGGCGGAAGCTTGTCGAGCTTGCGGCCGACCTCGTCGACTCGGTAGACGCTGCGCATCCGGGCAATCGGCATCCGCGGCGCCGGCACCACCGGGACCAGGTCGTTTGACGTGGAGATCATCACGCGATCCTCCTTCGATCAACTGCTCGAACAATGTGTTCCATCAGGTGAGCTTGGGGTTCATTCCAGCATGCTCGGCTTGCGCCCATGCCCGGAACTGAGACCCGAAACCCGGCCTGTTGTTGCAGTTTGCATGCCAACGGCGTGCCCGACGATGCCGCGGCACCAGGGTGTTCGTTATTTGACCCAGGTGTTAAGCTGAATGATCGGCAGCAGCACGGCGAGCACGATCAGCATCACGACGCCGCCCATCGCGACGATGAGCAGCGGCTCGAGGATGGTCGCCATCTGCAGCGCGCGGCGCTGCACCTCGGCGCCGAGCTGGCGCGCGGCGCGGTCCAGCATCTGCGGCAACTGGCCGGTCTGCTCGCCCAGTCGCGAGAACATCGCCAGCAGGCCGGGGAAGCGTTTCTTGCCGGCCAGCGCCGACGCCAGCGGCGCGCCTTCGCGCACCTGCACCAGCGCCTCCATCGCATCGGCGCGCATCGCGCGGTTCGACAGCGTCTCGGCGGCTGCCTGCAGCGCTTTCAGGATGGGCACGCCGGCGCCGGCAAGCATCGCCAGCGTGCCGGCAAAGCGCGCCGCGTTGTAGCCGCGCGAGAGCCGGCCGATCAGCGGCAGGTTCAGCCAGCCGGCGTCGAAGCTCTGCCGGAACGCGTCGTTGCGCAGCATCGTCAGCAGCACGCCGACACCGCCGGCGATCGCGAGCAGCAGCAGCCAGCCCCATTCGCGCAGGAAGCCGCTGATCACCAGCATCGCGATGGTCAGCCCCGGCAGCGCGCGCTTCGAACTCGTGAACACGGTCGCGACCTGCGGCACGACATACGTGACGAGGAAGATCACGATCACGATCGCGATCAGCGAGACGATCGCCGGGTACAGCGTCGCGCCGATCAGCTTGCCGCGCAGCTCCTGGCGATCTTCGAGATCGTCGGCGAGGCGCTCGAGCACGCCGCCGAGCGCGCCGCTCTGCTCGCCGGCCGCGACCACGCCGCGATAGACCTCGTCGAACTCGCGCGGCGCGCTGGCGAGCGCGCGCGCAAAGGTCGAGCCGCCGTTGACCTCGCTGCGCAGATGCGCGACCAGCTCGCGCTGGCGCGGGTCTTCGGCTTCATCGGACAGCGCGGTCAGCGCGCGCTCGAGCGGCAGTCCGGAGCCGACCAGCCCGGAGAGCTGGCGCGTCCAGACCGTCAGGCCGGTGGTGTTGAAGACCTTGCGCCGGAACTGCAGACCCTGGCCCGGCGTGCCGGAACTCGCGACCTGCGTGACGTCCAGCGGCACCAGCGCCTGCGCACGCAGCTGGGCACGGGCTGCCTTCGCGTTCTCGGCGTCGAGCAGGCCAGTCGTCGACTTGCCTGTCGCGTCCAGGGCTTCGAACTTGTAGGCCGGCACGGGCTACTCGCGCGTCACCCGCATCACCTCTTCGGGCGAGGTGATGCCTTCGACGATCAGCCGCTCGCCATCCTCGCGCATCGAGCGCAGCCCGTTGGCCTCGGCGGCGACGAAGATCTGAGACTCGGCGGCGCGGCCGTGGATCAGCGCACGCAGCTTGTCGTCGACCACCATCAGCTCGTAGACGCCGGTGCGGCCCTTGTAGCCGGTGTGGCCGCATTGCGCACAGCCGACCGGGTGGTAGCGCAGCTTCGCATCGACCTTCTTGCAGTGCGGGCACAGCTTGCGCACCAGGCGCTGGGCCAGCACGCCGATCAGGCTGGAGCTCAGCAGGAACGGCTCCACGCCCATGTCGATCATCCGCGTCACGGTGCTCGGCGCGTCGTTGGTGTGCACGGTGGCCAGCACCAGGTGGCCGGTCAGGGATGCCTGGATCGCGATCTGCGCCGTTTCGTAGTCGCGGATTTCGCCGATCATGATCACGTCCGGGTCCTGGCGCAGGATCGCGCGCAGCGCCTTCGCGAAGGTCAGGTCGATCTTCGGGTTGACCTGCGTCTGGCCGATGCCGGCGAGCTCGTACTCGACCGGGTCCTCGACGGTCAGCACGTTGGTCGTGGCCGTGTCGATGCGGCCTAGCGATGCGTACAGCGTCGTCGTCTTGCCGGAGCCGGTCGGCCCGGTCACGAGCACGATGCCGTGCGGCTGCTGCACCAGCTTGTCGAACTTCGCGAGCGTGTCGCCGCTCATGCCCAGGCCCTCGAGCGTGAACTTCGATTCGCCCTTGTCGAGCAGACGCAGCACCGCGCGCTCGCCGTGCGCCGAGGGCAGCGTCGAGACCCGCACGTCGACCGCGCGGCCGCCGATGCGCAGCGAGATGCGCCCGTCCTGCGGCAGCCGGCGCTCGGCGATGTCGAGCTCGGCCATGATCTTCAGACGCGAGATCAGCGCCGCGTGCAGCGCCTTGTTCGGCTGCACGACTTCGCGCAGCGTCCCGTCGACGCGGAAGCGCACCGAGCTCGAACGCTCGTACGGCTCGATGTGGATGTCCGAGGCGCCGTCCTTCGCGGCCTGTGTCAGCAGCGCGTTGAGCATGCGGATGATGGGCGCGTCGTTCGAGGCCTCGAGCAGGTCCTCGATCGCCGGCAGCTCCTGCATCATGCGCGAGAGGTCGACCGCGCTCTCGACCTCGCCGATCACGACGGCCGCGCTCGATTCGCTGCCCGCATACGCGGTCGCGATGCGCTGCGCGAGCGAGGCCGCGCCTTCGCGCTCGAGCGCATCGATGTCGTACAGCCGCAGCACTTCCGACAGCGCCGGCAGCCCGACCGACTCGGGCGCCCACAGCACGAGACGCTCGCCGTCGTCTTCGAGCAGCAGCGTGTTCGCTTTCGCGTACGCGTAGGGAAGGGGGTGACGGGCGCCCATGGCGAAACCTCCGTTGACTGCCTCGAGATGGCCTTGGGTTCAGTTCGTCTTCGACGGTTCCGGTGCGGAGGCCGGCACCGACGGCGGTATGACCGACGGCGGCGGCGGAGGCGGCGGTGGCGGCGGCGCCGATTCGCCGAGCGGACGCGGCACGCCGGTCGGTCCGACCGCGTCGGGCCGGACTTGCGGCAGCACCGGCGACTCGTTGATCCGCAGGATCGTGCTCTGCGGCGGCTGGTTGTCGAGCTGCTGGCCGCGGATGTAGTCGTAGCGGTCGAGCGAGACCTTGTTGCTCGACGCCTGGTCGCGCATCACGACCGGGCGCAGGAACACCATCAGGTTCGTGCGCTTGCGGGTGCGGTTCTCGCTGCGGAACAGCGCGCCGAGGTACGGGATGTCGCCCAGCAGCGGCACCTTGCTGCGCGTGCTGGTGTAGTTGTCCTCGATCAGGCCGCCGAGCACGATGATCTGGCCGTCGTCGACGACGATCGTCGATTCGATCGAGCGCTTGTTGGTGGTCGGTCCGGCGTTGTCGGTGCCGACCGCGGTGGTGCTCGCAACCGACGACGACTCCTGGTAGATCGTCATGCGCACGGTGCCGTTCTCGCCGATCTGCGGCTTGATGCGCAGCGTCGTGCCCACGTCCTTGCGTTCGATCGTCTGGAACGGGTTGGTCGTCGAGGTGCCGGTGCTCGTGAAACTGCCGGTGATGAACGGCACGTTCTGGCCGACGACGATCTTCGCTTCTTCGTTGTCCAGCGTCACGAGATTCGGCGTCGACAGGATGTTCGTGCCGGTCGTGCTGTCGAGCGCGCGGGCCAGCGCACCCAGCGTGTAGATGCTGCCGAACTTGTGCGCGAGGCCGATGTTGAAGCCGGCGCTCGGCAGCGTGCCGGCGTTGGCCGCGGCGATCACGCCGGCGCTGCCCTGCGCGACCACAGCCGACGAGTTCAGGATGTTGTCCAGCCCGCTGTTGAAGTTCGTGCCGCCGGCCACGACGTTGGTGTCGCCTTTCTGGCCGATGATGCCCTGCCACTGGATGCCGAAGTCGACGCTCTGGCTCGGGTCGACCTCGACGATCAGCGACTCGATGTAGACCTGCGCACGGCGCGAGTCGAGCTGGTCGATCACGGCACGCAACTGGCGGTACAGCGCCTCGGGCGCGGTGATGATCAGCGAGTTGGTCGACGGGTCGGCCTGGATGAAGCCGCCGGTCGACGGGCCGGCGCCGGGCTGGACCGGCGAGGTCGCCTGCGGCGAGGCGCCGGCGCTGCCGGTGCTGCTCGTGCCGGCGGTCGTCTGCTGTTGTGAGCCGGTCAGGTTGAAGCCGCTGGTCGATGTCGACCCCGTCGACGATCCGGTGCCGCCGCCCGAGCCGCCGCCGTAGGCGGCGCGCAGCACGGTGGCGAGCTTCACCGAGTCGGCGTTTTTCAGATAGACGACCCAGACGTTGCCGGCTGGGCCGGTGCCTTGTGTCGGCCGATCCAGTTTGTCGACCAGCGCACGGATCTGCGCAAGCCGTGCCGCGTTCGGCGCGCGCACCAGCAGCGAGTTG
>DATEFR010000301.1:0-4272 GCA_035280545.1 Burkholderiaceae bacterium
GCCGGCCAGCGTCACGCCGGCCGATTGCCCGAGGAAGAACGACGACGCGAACGACGCGACCGCGGCGCCGCGACGTTCCGGCGCCATCTGCGTCGCGTTGATCTGCAGCGTGTTGTGCAGCATGTAGAAACCCAGCCCGGCGACCAGGCAGCCGGGCACGGACCACCACCATGCCGGCCCGAGGCCGACCGCGAGTATCGCCAGGCCCAGCAGCACGCCGCCCCACCGCGCGAGGCCGATCTCGCCGAGCAGCGGCACCAGCCGACCCGAGGTCGTGGCGAACAGCAGGCCGCCGAAGCCGTACAGCATCACCAGCGACCCGGCGAACCAGAGCGCGACGCCGAAGGTGCGGTGCAGATGTGCCGGGAAGAACGCGAACGGTCCGTACAGCAGCATGCCCTCCAGGAACACCGTGACGAGGATGACGCGCGCCCAGCGATGCCCCAGCACATGGCCGAAGTCGTCCGCGATGCGGCCCAGCGCCGACCCCGACCCCGCGGCAGCGGCCATGCGCCGTGCGCGCGGCGGCAGCCGGCGGTTCAGCGCGAACAGCGTCGCGCTGATCGCCACCAGCAGCGCGGCGATCACGAAATACGGCGCGCGCCAGCTCAGGTGGTCGGCCGTGAAGCCGCCGAACCAGACCCCGCCGGCCAGCCCGACGATCTGCCCGATCAGGAAGCGCGCGAGCACCGGCTGGCGCTCGTCGTAGGCGACCACGTCGCCTATCCACGCCATCGAGAGCGGGATGATCGCGGCCGCCGTCGCCCCGGCCAGCACGCGCGCCGCGAGCAGCGTCGTGAAGCTCCAGGCCAGGCCGCACAACAGCGTCGCGGCGGCGCAGGCCAGGCTCGCGCAGGCGATCACGCGGTACTTGCCGAAACGGTCGCCGAGCGGGCCGAACAGGAGCTGGGCGAGGCCGTACGCGATCGAGAAGAAGCTGATCACATGCGCCGCCGTGCTCAGCGACACCGAGAATTCGGTGGAGAGCCGGGGCAGCAACGCGTCGTTGACGCGCAGCGAGACGCCGCTGCCGAACGCGGCCAGCGACAGGCAGGCGATCGCGCCGGTCGGGATCGGTCCTTCGGCGGTGATGCCCTGGCCCAGCGGCGTGGCGTCGCGCGCGCTCAGCGCAGGGCCTCGCGCACGAAGTCCAGCCGGTCCTGGCCGAAGAACATCTGGTCGCCGACGAACATCGTCGGGGCGCCGAACACGCCGCGGCGCACGGCTTCATCGGTGTTGTGGCGCAAGGTGTCCTTGACCTCCGGGTCGGCGGCCAGCGCGAGCACCTCGGCCGGGTCGAATCCGGCGTGGCGCAGCGCGGCCGAGAGCTCGGCCGGGTCGTTCAGGTTGCGCGGGTGCACCCACATCGCATCGAACACCGCGCGCAGGTAGTCGGCCAGCCGGCCGTGCATGCGCAGCTGGACGCCCACCGCACCGCGCATCAGCAGCAGCGTGTTGATCGGGAAGTGCGGGTTGTGCTGGTACGGCACCTGGTAGCGCTGCGCAAAGCGTTCGATGTCGACGTTCATGTAGGCGCCCTTGGCCGGCACCTCGGCGGGCGAGGCGTTGCCGGTGGCCTGGAACACGCCGCCCAGCAGCATCGGGCGGCAGATCAGCTCGGCGTCGGCCGCGGCGGCGATGTGCGGAAGCTGAGTCCACGCGAGGTAGGTGGTGGGGCTGCCCACATCGAAGAAGAATTCCACGAACTTGGTCATGATGCGGCCTGCGCCGGCGGCGCGCGAGTGACGTGTGGACCGCAAAGCATACTGAAATCGAGGAGAAAGCGCATGCCAAGCCCTGACAGCCCGAATAGTCCCCAAAGCCCCGCCCGCGAGCCGCGCGGCCCGGTCGCCTTGGTGATAGGCGCCGGCGATGCCACCGGCGGCGCGATCGCGAAGCGCTTCGCACGCGAGGGCTTGGTGGCGTGCGTGACGCGGCGCAGCGCCGACAAGCTCGCGCCGCTGGTCGACGAGATCCGCGCGGCCGGCGGCACAGCCCGCGGCTTCGCATCCGACGCGCGCAAGGAAGAAGACGTGGTCGCGCTGGTCGAGCAGATCGAACGCGAGGTCGGACCCATCGAGGTCTTCGTCTTCAACATCGGCGCGAACGTGCCCTCCAGCATCCTCGAGGAGACCGCGCGCAAGTACCTCAAGGTCTGGGAGATGGCCTGCTTCGCCGGGTTCCTGACCGGCCGCGAGGTCGCCAAGCGCATGGTCGCGCGCGGCCGCGGCACGATGCTGTACACCGGCGCGACCGCGTCGCTGCGCGGCTCGGCGAACTTCGCCGCCTTCGCCGGCGCGAAGCACGCGCTGCGCGCGCTCGCGCAGAGCATGGCGCGCGAGCTCGGGCCCAAGGGCGTGCACGTTGCGCACGTGGTCGTCGATGGCGCGATCGACACCGAGTTCATCCGCAGCAACTTCCCGCAGCGCTATGCGCTGAAGGAGCGCGACGGCATCCTGAACCCCGAGCACATCGCCGAGAACTACTGGCTGCTGCACCGCCAGCCGCGCGACGCCTGGACCTTCGAGCTCGATCTGCGGCCGTGGATCGAGACCTGGTGAGCGGCCCGGCCGCGCCTTGAGTCGGCGAGGCCGGCTCAGGCGCCGACGGCCCGGCCCAGCAGCTCGCGCAGCACGTTGCGGGTGTCCTCGAAGCCCTGGCTGGAGGGCATCCACACCAGCGCGGGCAGATCGCTGCGCTTGGCCAGGCCCATGGGCGCGGGCTCGATCGTCATCTCGCTGCCGGCCGCCTGCTCGAAGTGGCGCAGCGCACGCGGCATGTGGTAGCCGTGCGTGACCAGCACGATGCGCCGTATGCCCTGCGGCTTGAGCAGCGCGATCGTGCGCGCCGCGTTCTCGCGGGTGTCGCGCGAGTTGTCCTCGACCCACTTCAGCGGCCGGCCGTATTCGGCCGACGCGATCTGCGCGGCGATCTGCGCCTCGGGCTTCGAATCGAGCTGGGCCCAGCCGACCCCGCCGCTGAAAGCCACCGGCAGCCCGGTCTCGCGGCCCAGCCAGATGCCGTAGCGCAGCCGCTCCAGCGATGCGGCACGCAGGCTGGCGACGCCATATTCGGGCGCAAGCGATTCCAGTCCGCCGCCCAGCACGACGATCGCGACCGGCCGCTTCGCCTGCGCGTCGGCCTTCAGCGCCTGGATGCGGTCTAGGGTCAGGGCCGCCGGCGGGTGCAGCACGAACTGGCTCAGCAAACGGGCCGTGCCGGTGCACGTGCTGAGCCACAGCAGCGCGACGCTCAGCAGGATCACGAACCAGCCGAGCCCGCGCCGCGGCAGGATCAGCCGCGCGCCGACCAGCGTCAGCAGCAGCAGCGGCACCGGCGGCAGCAGCAGCGTGGTCAGGATCGGCTTCCATGTTTCGATGCCCAGCAGGGCCAGCAGATCGTTCACGCGTTCACGTCCTCGGGGTAGGCGGCATTGCCAATGGCGCGCGATTGTGCCTGGGCGTAACGGCGACGGTCGTTGGCCTGTCATCGCACCGTGATGGAGTGCATGATGCGGGCCCTGTGGTTATGGAGCACCGATGACCGAAGCGAACACCCACGAGAACACCGAACGCGCGCAGAGGCTGCGCGAGCGCCTGATCCGCAACGTCGAAACAGCCGAGCTGCACCGCGAGGAGCGCACGCCGCTGTACGACACGCGCTGCGCGCGCCTCGGCACCGGCACCGCGGCGCGCAAGCTGGGCATCAGCGTCGACATCGTCGCGCCGGGCAAGCGCAGTTGTCCCTATCACTTCCACTATGCGCAGGAAGAGGCCTTCGTGATTCTCGAAGGCGAGGGCACGCTGCGCGTGGCCGGCGAGATGCTCGCGCTGAAGGCCGGCGACACGATCTTCATTCCGCCCGGGCCGCAGTACCCGCACCAGATCGTCAACACCTCGACCGCACCGCTGAAGTATTTGTCGATCAGCACGAAGGAAACGCCGGAGGTCGTCGAGTACCCCGATTCGGACAAGTACCTGGCGATGGCCAGCGGGCCGCTGGACGATGCCGGCACGCTGCGCACCTTCGGCCGCATGCACCGCGAGCAGAACGATCTCGACTACTGGGACGGCGAGCCTTGAAGCCTTGAACTTGTGCCAGCATTGCGTCCCATGGAATCTTTGAATCCGCCGCCGCCCGCCGAACAGGAAGAAGAAGGGTTGGAAGGCGAAGGTCGCGGTCCGCTGTGGCTGCGGCGTCTCGCGTGGTTCGGCATCGGCCTGTTGCTGCTCTGGATGTTGGCGTGGGTGGCGGTGCCGCCCATCCTGAAGT
>DATEFR010000302.1:0-5075 GCA_035280545.1 Burkholderiaceae bacterium
AAGCCGGTGCCGTGGCAGCCGGCGGCGTCCGGCGCCGTGTTGGCGTCGGCAGGTGCCGCCGCACCCGCGGCCTCCGCTTCCGCGAGCGCGCCGGCCGCGGCCGCCTCGAAGTAAGCGCCCCAGCGGCGCTCACCAGACACGACACGAGGCACATCACATGGCCCAGTTCTTCATCGATCGCCCGATCTTCGCGTGGGTGATCGCGCTGTTCCTGATCGTGATCGGCGCGACCTCGATCACGCAACTGCCGATCGCGCAGTACCCGTCGGTCGCACCGCCGTCCATCGTCGTCAGCGTCGCCTATCCGGGCGCGTCGGCGCAAACGCTGGAGGACTCGGTCATCAGCGTGATCGAGCGCGAAATGAACGGCTCGCCCGGCCTGATCTACATGGAGTCGGTGAGCCAGGCCGACGGCAGCGGCTCCATCACGCTGAGCTTCGAGGCCGGCACCAACCCCGACCTCGCGCAGGTCGACGTGCAGAACCGGCTGAGCCGCGCGACGCCGCGCCTGCCGTCGGCCGTGACGCAGCAGGGCGTGCGCGTCGACAAGTCGCGCTCGAACTTCCTGCTGTTCACGATCCTGTCGTCGGACGATCCGGCGATGGACCCGATCGCGCTGGGCGACTACGCGTCGCGCAACATCGTGCCCGAGCTGCAGCGCGTGGCCGGCGTCGGCCAGGCGCAGCTGTTCGGCACCGAACGCGCGATGCGCATCTGGATCGACCCGGCCAAGCTGGTCGGCTTCAACCTCTCGACCGCGAACGTCGCGGCGGCGATCCAGGCGCAGAACGCGCAGGTCTCGTCGGGCACGATAGGCGACCTGCCGAACATCCCGGGCCAGGGCATCTTCGCGACCGTGGTCGTGAAGGGCCAGCTCGAGTCGGTGCGCCAGTTCGGCGACATCGTGCTGCGCGCGAATGCCGACGGCTCGGCCGTTCGGCTGAAGGACGTCGCGCGCATCGAGCTCGGCGGCCAGAGCTATTCGACCTCGGCACGCCTGAACGGCAAGCCGTCGACCGGCATCGGCGTGCAGCTCACGCCCAGCGGCAACGCGCTCGCGACCGCGAAGGCGGTGAAGACCCGCATGGAGGAGCTGTCGCACTACTTCCCGGCCGGCGTCAAGTACACGATCCCGTACGACAGCTCGCGCTTCGTGAAGATCTCGATCAGCCAGGTTGCCGAGACGCTGATCGAGGCGGTGGTGCTGGTGTTCCTCGTGATGTACCTGTTCCTGCAGAACATCCGCTACACGGTGATCCCGACCATCGTCGTGCCGGTCGCGCTGCTGGGCACGTTCGCGGTGCTGCTCGCGTTGGGCTTCTCGATCAACGTGCTGACGATGTTCGGGATGGTGCTGGTGATCGGCATCGTCGTCGACGACGCGATCGTCGTCGTCGAGAACGTCGAACGCATCATGAGCGAGGAGGGGTTGCCGCCTCGACAGGCGACCAAGAAGGCGATGGGCCAGATCTACGGCGCGGTGATCGGCGTGACCGTCGTGCTGATCTCGGTGTTCGTGCCGCTCGCGTTCTTCAGCGGCTCGGTCGGCAACATCTACCGCCAGTTCTCGGCGGTGATGGTCGCGGCGATCGCGCTGTCGGCGTTCATGGCGCTGTCGCTGACGCCGGCGCTGTGCGCGACGCTGCTCAAGCCGGTCGACGCCGGCCACCACCTCGAGAAGCGCGGCTTCTTCGGCTGGTTCAACCGCGGCTTCAAGTCGACCGCGAAGAGCTACGAGGGCTTCATTGCGAAGCTGCTGAAGCGGGCCGGGCGCGTGATGCTGGTCTACGTCGCGATCGGCGCGGCGGTGGCGTTCATGTTCACGCGGCTTCCGACCTCGTTCCTGCCGAACGAGGACCAGGGCTACATCATCGCGAACGTGCAGCTGCCGCCGGGCGCGACGCAGGCACGCACGCTGGCCGCGATGCAGCAGGCCGAGGGCTTCTTCCTGAAGCAGCCCGAGACGCAGGACATGGTCAGCGTGCTGGGCTTCAGCTTCTCGGGCAGCGGCCAGAACGCCGCGCTCGCGTTCGTGCCGCTGAAGGACTGGAAGGAGCGCCACGGCGCCGAGCACACCGCGCAGTCGCTCGCGCAGCGCGCATTCGGCGCGCTGATGGGCGTGCGCGACGCGTTCATCTTCGCGGTGAGCCCGCCGCCCATCCCCGAGCTCGGCAACGCGACCGGCTTCACGTTCCGGCTGCAGGACCGCGGCGGCAACGGCCACGCCGCGCTGCTGGCCGCGCGCAACCAGCTGCTGGGCATGGCCTCGCAGAGCAAGGTCCTCTCGGGCGTGCGGCCCGACGGCCTCGAGGATGCGCCGCAGCTGCAGCTCGACGTCGACCGCGACAAGGCCAGCGCGCTGGGCGTGAGCTTCGATGCGGTCAACGCGGCGCTGTCGACCGCGCTGGGCTCGTCGTACGTCAACGACTTCCCGAACGCCGGGCGCCTGCAGCGCGTCGTCGTGCAGGCCGATGCGCCCAGCCGCATGCAGCCCGACGATCTGCTGAAGATCAACGCGCTGAACACGCAAGGCCAGCCGGTGCCGCTCGGCACCTTCGCGACCACGCGCTGGGTCAACGGCCCGGTGCAGACCGTGCGCTACAACGGCTACCCGACGATGCGCATCGCCGGCGACGCGGCCCCCGGCCGCAGCACCGGCGAGGCGATGCTCGAGATGGAGCGGCTCGCGTCGCAACTGCCGGCCGGGTTCGGCTACGAGTGGAGCGGCCAGTCGCGCGAGGAGCGCATCGCCGGCAAGCAGGCGTACCTGCTGTACGGCTTTGCGATCCTCGCGGTGTTCCTGTGCCTCGCGGCGCTGTACGAGAGCTGGTCGATCCCGCTGTCGGTGATCCTGGTCGTGCCGCTGGGGGTGCTGGGCGTCGTCGCCGGCACGATGCTGCGCGGCTACTCGAACGACGTGTACTTCCAGGTCGGGCTGATCACGATCATCGGCCTGTCGGCGAAGAACGCGATCCTGATCATCGAGTTCGCGAAGGACTTGCAGGCCCAGGGCAAGAGCGCGATCGAGGCCGCGCTCGAAGCGGCGCACCTGCGCTTCCGGCCCATCGTGATGACCTCGCTCGCGTTCATCCTCGGCGTGGTGCCGTTGTTCGTCGCGACCGGCGCGGGCTCGGCGAGCCAGCGCGCGATCGGCACCGCGGTGATCGGCGGCATGGTGACCGCGGTCGTGCTCGCGGTGCTGTTCGTGCCGGCGTTCTTCGTCGTCGTGCGCAAGCTGTTCAAGGGCAGCGAGCGCCAGCGCCGCATGTACACGCACGAGCTCGACAAGACCGGCGACGGCGTGCCGCCGATCGCGCCGGCGAAGGAGGGCGCATGATGATCCGCACCAAGACGATGAACCGCGTGGGGGCGCTCGCTGCGCGCGCCACGCCGCTGGCCGCCGCGCTGCTGCTGGCCGGCTGCGTGAACCTCGCGCCGACCTACGAGCGTCCGGCCGCACCGGTCGCGGAGGCCTACGCAGCCGGGCTGAATCCCGGCGGTGCCGCCGGCGTCGCAGCGGCGGCCGACCTCGAATGGCCGCGTTACTTTGCCGACCCGCGGCTGAAGAAGCTGATCGAGCTGTCGCTGGCGAACAACCGCGACCTGCGCGTCGCGATCCTGAACATCGAGCAGGCGCGCGCGAGCTACCGCGTGCAGCGGGCCGACGAGTTCCCGACGGTGGGTGCCGGCGGGGGCGTGCAGCGCGCGGTCGGGTCCACGGGCAGCCTGGTCAACACCTACTCGGTGGGCCTGCAGGTCACGAGCTATGAGCTCGACCTGTTCGGCCGCGTCCGCAACCTGACCCAGGCCTCGCTCGCGAAGTACCTGGCGACCGAGGAGGCGCGCAAGAGCGCGCAGATCTCGCTGATCGCGAGCGTCGCGACCGCCTACACCGGCCTGCTCGCCGACGACGAGCTGCTGCGGGTCACGCAGGACACGCTGAAGACGCGCGAGGACTCGCTCAAGCTCACCCAGCTGCGCTTCGACAACGGCGCGACCTCCGAGGTCGACCTGCGCCAGGCCGAGCAGCTGCTCGAAGGCGCGCGTGCGACGCTCGCGCAGACGCAGCGCCAGCGCACGCAGGACGAGAACGCGCTGGTGCTGCTGGTCGGCCAGCCGCTGCCCGCGGATCTGCCGGCCGGCCTGCCGCTGGCGCAGCAGCAGGCAGTGGCGGATCTGCCGGCCGGGTTGCCGTCGGACCTGCTGAACCGCCGCCCCGACCTGCGCGAAGCCGAGCTGCAGCTGCAGTCGGCCAATGCGAGCATAGGCGCCGCGCGTGCCGCGTTCTTCCCGAGCATCTCGCTGACCGCGAACGCGGGCACCGCGAGCACCGAGCTGTCCGGGCTGTTCAAGAGCGGCACCTGGGCCTTCACCGGCAGCGCGACGCTGCTGCAGACGATCTTCGACGCCGGACGTAACCAGGCCAACCTGGACAGCGCGAAGGCGGGCAAGGAGATCGCGGTCGCGCAGTACGAGAAGGCCATCCAGACCGCCTTCCGCGAGGTCGCCGACGCCTTGGCCGGCCGCGCGACGCTAGGCGAGCAATTGCGCGCGCAGACCGCGCAGGCCAAGGCCGCGCAGACCACGTTCGCGCTGACCGACCTGCGCTACCGCAATGGCGCGGCGAGTTACCTGGACGTGCTGGATGCCCAGCGCAGCCTGTTCAGCGCGCAGCAGGCGACCGTGCAGGTGCAGGCGCAGCAAACCCAGAACCTGATCACGCTGTACAAGGTGCTGGGCGGCGGCTGGAGCGAGCCGGCCGCCGCGAAGGGCAACTGAGCATCGCAACGCGTCCCGGTCCGATCCGCGCAGAAGCTCCGAAGCCGACAGGCGTTTTCTCGTCAAAGCGATAGGCCGCGCGTACCATTCGCGCAGGCAGAAAATAATCGCCAGGGAGCATTCGATGACGAAGCGTGGCTCGTCGCGCGACGACGCGGCGCTGCCGGTTCGCGCGATCCCCGTTCGTGCGGCGCAAGCCCATGCGGTCCGCACGAGGCGCGATCGTGTCGATGAAATCGAACCGGCGACTGCCGCCGAGACGGGTTCGCCAAGACCCGCGCGGACATCGCGCACCG
>DATEFR010000303.1:0-7404 GCA_035280545.1 Burkholderiaceae bacterium
ACGGGCCGGTAAGCCCTGCAGGCATGCGTATCGGGTTTTTGACGAAGCCGCGAGTGTAGAGTGCGTGGCCCGCGATTTGCGAGGCGCTAGAACAGGGCAAACGCGGGGGAGGCGCCTGCCGGGCAGGCCCTAGACTCGCGCACGCCAAACTTTTGGCAGCCCGTGGGCCTCGGTCCCGCGCCACGAGCGCGGACGCGAGCCCGCGGTGCACCGATTTGACTGGATGAGGAGTATTTCGAGCCATGGCGGCCTATTTGATTCGACGCCTGTGGCAAATGATCCCAACTTTGTTCGGGGTCATTCTGCTGGTCTTCCTGCTGTTCAAGGGCTTCGGCGGCGACCCGGCCGAAATCCTGGCCGGCCAGAACGCGACCCAGGCGCAGGTCGACGCGGTGCGCCAGCAGCTCGGCCTGAACGAGCCGCTGTGGACGCAGTTCGGCATCTTCCTCAAGCAGATCGTCACGTTCGACTGGGGCAAGAGCTGGGCCACCAACGAGGCGGTGGGCCACCTGTTCGCGACCCGCATGCCGGCGACGCTGACGGTGATGATCCCGATCCTGATCCTGGACACGCTGCTCGCGATCCCGTTCGCGATGGGCGTGGCCTATGTGCGGGGCTCGCTGACCGACCGCGCGGTGATGATCCTGACGACGGTCGCGCTGTCGATCTCGTTCCTGGTCTACGTGATCGTCGGCCAGTACGTGTTCGCATTCCAGCTCGGCTGGTTCCCGGTGCAGGGCTGGAGCGACAGCGTCTGGAACAACCTGAAGCTGTACGTGCCGCTGCCGGCACTGCTCTCGGTGATGGTCAGCCTCGCGCCGCAGACCCGGCTGTACCGCACCTTCTTCCTCGACGAGATCGGCCATGACTACGTGCGCACCGCGCGCGCGAAGGGCCTGACCGAAAGCACGGTGCTGCTCAAGCACGTGCTGCGCAACGCGCTGATCCCGATCCTGACCAACGTCGCGGTCGCGCTGCCGGGCATCTTCACCGGCTCGTTCCTGATCGAGGTGTTCTTCTCGATCCCGGGCCTGGGCCGCGAGCTGTGGCTCGCGGTGAACCGCAGCGACTACCCGGTGCTGCAGGCATTCGCGATCTACATCGCGGTGATCACGATGGTGGTCAACCTGCTGACCGACATCCTCTACAAGCTGGTCGACCCCCGAGTGGTTCTGAAATGAGCGCAGTCCTGAGTTCCGTGCCCAGCACTCCCGGCGTCGCGCCGCACTCGGCCGGCGTGTGGGCCGCGGCCGCCAAGCGCTTCCGCGGCGACCACGTCGGGATGACCTCGCTGGTGATCGTCGTGCTGTTCCTGCTGCTCGTGCTGGCCGCGTTCGTCGGGCTGGTCGCGCGCGACTGGCAGGTCGAGCGCGGCGTGCCCGATGCGCCGCCGACCTTCGTCGGCCCCGCCGCGCAGACCGAAAGCATCGCGGTCGCCGGCCCGAGCGGCCCGAACGTCGACATCTCGGCGGTCGACCCGCTCGCGCCGCGTTACAAGGAATGGGCCGAGGCCGCGAAGAAGTACGAGACCAAGGAATCGGTCAAGGCGACGACGCTGCCGTTCGGCGCCGACCGGCTGGGCCGCGACGTGCTGAAGAAGGCGATCAAGGGCGCGCAGGTGTCCATCCTGGTCGGCGTGGCCTCCGCGGTGGTCGCGACGCTGATCGGCACGCTGCTGGGCGCGCTGGCCGGCTTCTTCGGCGGCAAGGTCGGCGACTTCCTCGAGTGGCTCTACAACGTCTTCACGGCGATCCCGTACATCCTGCTGATCTTCGCGTTCGCGGCGGTGTTCCCGCGCGGCATCGCCTCGGTCGTCGCGATCCTCGGGCTGGCCGGCTGGCCGGGCATCTACCGGCTGGTGCGCGCCGAGTTCATCAAGCATGCGGTGCGCGACTACGTGCGCTCGGCCGAGGCGATAGGCGCGAGCACGAGCTCGCGGATGTTCCGCCACATCCTGCCGAACGTCAGCCACGTGGTGCTGGTGCAGCTCTCGATCCACGTGGTCGGCTTCATCAAGTCGGAGGTGATCCTGTCGTACCTGGGGCTGGGCGTCGGCGTCGACCAGGTGTCGTGGGGCACGATGCTTTCGGAGGCGCAGAGCGAGCTGATCCTGGGCCACTGGTGGCAGCTCGCCGCGGCCACGATCTTCATGGCGGTGTTCGTCACCGCGTTCTCGCTGATGACCGACGCGCTGCGCGACGCACTCGATCCGAAGTTGCGCGGGCTGGAGTAGACATGAAGCCCCCACGTTCACTTCGTTCACTGCCCCCCGAGGGGGCGCAGGCCTCCCTTGGGGCGGCCCGGCGAGAGGCCTGACCATGTTGTTGAGCATCCAAGACCTGCGGGTCACCTTCCGCATGGGCAAGACCGACGGCGTCGTGCAGCGCGCGCAAGCCGTCGGCCGCGTGGTCGACGGGCGTGACGTCGGCGTCAGCTTCGACGTGCCCGAGAACACCACGGTCGCCCTGGTCGGCGAGTCGGGCTCGGGCAAGAGCGTGACCGCGATGTCGATCCTGAACCTGCTGCCCGACAACGCCGAGCGCGTTGGCGCAATCACGTTCGAGGGCCGCGACCTGCTCGCCACCCCGCTGCACGAGCTGCAGAAGATGCGCGGCAAGGACATCGCCTGCGTGTTCCAGGACCCGATGACCTCGCTGAACCCGGTGTTCACGGTCGGCCAGCAGCTGTGCGAGCCGCTGATCCGCCACCTCGGGCTGAAGCCGCGCGCCGCGATGCAGCGCGCCGAGGCGCTGCTGGCGGAGGTCGGCATGCCCGAGCCCAAGCGCCGCCTCTCGGTCTACCCGCACCAGCTGTCGGGCGGCCAGCAGCAGCGCGTGATGATCGCGATGGCGCTGGCCTGCGAGCCCAAGCTCTTGATCGCCGACGAGCCGACCACCGCGCTGGACGTGACGATCCAGCGCCAGATCCTGGAGCTGCTCGCGTCGCTGAAGGCCCGGCACCGGATGAGCATGCTGTTCATCAGCCACGACCTGGGCGTGGTCGGCGAGATCGCCGACCATGTGGTCGTGATGCGCCAGGGCACGGTGCGCGAGCAGGGCCCGGTGGCCCGCATCTTCGCGGCGCCGCAGGACGTGTACACGAAGGCGCTGCTCGCCTGCCGGCCGACGCTGGAGCAGCGCGCACCGCGCCTGATGGTGATCGACGAGCACATCGCGGCGCAAGGCAACGGCGGCGTCGCCGCGCATGCCGGCATCGGCACCGCCAAGCCCAAGGACCCGAACGCCCGCGTGATCATCGAAGCCGAGGCGCTGACCAAGAGTTTCTGGCTGCCCTCGGGCGTGTTCGGCCGCAAGGAGTTCCGCGCCGTCAAGGGTGCGACCTTCAAGCTGCGCCAGGGCCACACGCTGGGCGTGGTCGGCGAGTCGGGATCGGGCAAGACGACGATGGGCCTGGCGCTGCTGCGCCTGCACGAGCCGACCGGCGGCCCGGTCGGCGGCCGTGTGCGCTTCGACAGCAGCATCGACCTGCTCGCGCTGTCCAAGCAGCAGATGCTGCCGATGCGCAAGCGCATCCAGGTCGTGTTCCAGAACCCGTACGCCTCGCTGAACCCGCGCTTCACGGTCGGCCAGACGCTGGTCGAGCCGATGACGATCCACGGCGTCGGCGCCGACGAGGCCGCGCGCGAGGCCAAGGCACGCGCGCTGCTGGCCAAGGTCGGCCTGGACGAGTCGGCGATGCACAAGTACCCGCACGAGTTCTCGGGCGGCCAGCGCCAGCGCGTCGCGATCGCGCGCTGCCTGACGCTGGACCCCGAGGTGCTGGTGCTCGACGAAGCGGTCAGCGCACTCGATGTCTCGGTGCAGGCCCAGGTGCTGAACCTGCTGAAGGACCTGCAGGACGAGCTGGGCCTCGCCTATATCTTTATCAGCCACGACCTCGCGGTCGTGCGCTTCATGGCCGACGAGGTGCTGGTGATGAAGGACGGCGAGGTCGTCGAGCAGGCCAGCGTCGCGCAGATCCTCGATGCGCCCAAGCAGGAGTACACGCGCCGGCTGCTGGGCGCGATCCCGCGCGGGTACCGGCCGGCTGCCTGAGCATGGCCTCCCTCTCCCAGAGGGAGAGGGAAAGCACGCCAATGCAACGAAGCGTGAAAAATTGCCGAAATATCCCGGCCCCATGATTGCGCTCACGCTCAGTGCTCACGGGCGTTGGCCGATGACGAATCCAGTCGGCCCTGTAACCCGGCCGTTACGCATTGATCACATTTCGGCGAGAGCAAGCACTTGCAAAGATCAAATTTTGTCGGTAGCGCTGCCACAACCCCTCCGCAAGTGCTCACTGCGGCTTGGCACGGACGTTGCGCTGCTTCGGGCACAGCATCCGCGAAGTCGGCCTCCAGCAAGTCGACGCGGATCCGAGGACATGAAAAGGACGTCGTTGCCATGTCGTTGATTCGAAGCAAGAGCTCCCCCACCGTCCGCCGCGGACGGCCCGCTGGCCCGCGTTGCCGCGGAGGCGTGTCGTCGCTGCTGCGCCTGACGCAACCGGAGGCGCGGCGTCTGCCGGGCACGGCCGATCTGGCGGAATGGGCGAGCCGTGCAGCCGCCGTGCTGATGCCGGTGACCGGTCTGCACAACAGCTTCGCAGCGAGCGAATTCGGCCCCGGCGCGGGCTATTGACGAGTTGAACGGGCGAGGAGCCACGACCATGGTGAAGACGACGATGCCGAGCAAGCCGATCCTGTCGAGCCGCGCCGCGAGCGCCGCCGCACCGCAACGCGCCACGACGACCCCCGCGTCGCCGCTGCGCCAGTTCAAGGTGCTGCAAAGCGGGCACGCGCCGGCCCAGCTCAGCTTGTTCCTGCGCCCGGCCGGCGTGCGCTGAGCACGACGCGCCACGAACGAACACGAGGGTTTAGGCGGAAGGTGACGTCCAAGGGGAGCGGGCTGGCCGGGAGGGATCGAGAGCGAGTCCCGGCAGCGACAGTCCCGCTCCCCTCATTTTTTGCCTGACCTGCGGACCGATCCGATCGGCCCTCTTCCTTTCAGCGGCCCGCCTCGGGCAAGCCCTTCTTCTGCACGCGCGGACCGCGCGACACACTTCGGCAACCCCATTGCCGAGGATCTGCATGCGCTTGCCGCCCGCGTTGTCGTTGTCGCCGTCGTTGCCATCCCCCTCCTTCGATCCGCTGCGTCGCCGCCTGCTGCTGGCGACGGGCGTGCTCGCCGCCGGCGGGCCGGCGCTCGCGCAAGGGGCGTGGCCGAACAAGCCGGTGCGCGTCATCGTGCCGTTCGCGCCCGGCGGCACCACCGACATCCTGGCGCGCGCCCTCGCCCCCGAGCTCGGCCGCGCATTCGGCCAGACCTTCGTGATCGACAACAAGCCCGGCGCCGGCGGCAACGTCGGCTCGGACATGGTCGCGAAGTCGCCGCCCGACGGCTACACGCTGCTGATGGGCACGGTCGGCACGCATGCGATCAACGCGGCGCTGTACCCCAAGCTGCCGTTCGACCCGGTGAAGGACTTCGCGCCGATCACGCTGGTCGCCGGCGTGCCCAACGTGCTGGTGATGAACCCGGCCAAGGCCGAGGCCGCGAAGATCAACTCGGTCGCCGACCTGATCCGCTACGCCAAGGCCAACCCGGGCAAGCTGAACATGGCCTCCAGCGGCAACGGCACGTCGATCCACCTGTCGGGCGAGCTGTTCAAGAGCATGACCGGCACCTACATGCTGCACTTCCCGTACCGCGGCTCGGGGCCGGCGCTGCTCGACTTGGTCGGCGGCACGATGGACCTGATGTTCGACAACCTGCCCTCGGCGCTGCCGCAGATCAAGTCGGGCAAGCTGAAGGCGCTCGCGGTCACGAGCGCCCAGCGCAGCGCCGCAATGCCCGAGCTGCCGACGATCGCCGAATCGGGCGTCAAGGGCTTCGACGCGAGCTCCTGGTTCGGTCTGCTCGCGCCGGCCGGCACGCCCACCGACATCATCGACCGCATCCAGCACGAGACCGCGAAGTCGTTCGAGTCGCCGGCGTTCAAGGAGCGGCTGCTGTCGCAAGGCGCGATCCCGGGCGGGCAGAGCCCGGCCGAGTTCGCGAAGTTCATCGCGGCCGAATCGAAGAAGTGGGCGCATGTCGTGAAGGTCTCGGGCGCCAAGGTCGATTGAGCGGCGCGGGGCCCGCGCGGCACGGATGCGGCTCGATGCTCTAATGCACGGTTCTCCCGCAGCCGCCTGATTCGATGCCCCCCTCTTCCCCTTCGCTCGAGCGGCGACGTTCCCCCCTGCTCCCGCTGGGCCTGCTCGCGCTGTGGCTGCTCGCCACGCTGGGCCTGCGCCCGCTGCTGCTGCCCGACGAAGGCCGCTACGCGAACGTCGCGCGCGAGATGCTGCGCAGCGGCGACTGGCTGGTGCCGACGCTGAACGGCCTGCCGTTCTTCCACAAGCCGCCGCTGATGTACTGGCTCGACATCGCCGCGATGCAGATCGCCGGCGTCACGCCGTTCGCCGGTCGGTTCGCCTCGATGCTGGGGGCCTGGATCATGGCCGCCACGCTGTTCTTCGCGATGCGGCGCTGGCACGGCGCACGCACGGCGACGATCGCGCTGCTGTTGATCGCGAGCTGTCCGCTGTTCTTTCTCTCCGGCCAGTACGCGAACCACGACATGCTGGTCGGGGCGCTGATCGGCGCCGCGATCCTCGCGTTCGCGCGCGCGGTCGACGACGACCCGACCCACATCGCGCGGCGCTGGCTGATCGCCGGCTGGCTGCTGTGCGCCGTCGCGATGCTGGCCAAGGGCCTGATCGGCATCGTGCTGCCGGCGCTGGTGGTCGGGCCGTGGCTGCTCGCGCGCGGCCGCTGGCGGCAGATGCTGAAGCTGCTGCACCCGATCGGGCTGATCGCGTTCGCGATCGTCGCGCTGCCCTGGTTCGTGGCCATGCAGTCGCGTTACGGCGGCTTCAACGACTACTTCTTCATGGAGCAGCACTTCCGCCGTTATGCGCTGAAGAGCTTCAACAACGCGCACCCGTTCTGGTTCTTCATCGTCGTGCTGCCGCTGTCGACCTTGCCGTGGTCGGCCTGGCTGCCGGGCGCTGTGCGCCGCGCCTGGCGCGAGCGCGCGGCGCCGATGACCGGGCTGTACCTGTGGTGGGTGGTCGCGATCGTCGGCTTCTTCTCGCTGCCGAGCTCGAAGCTGGTCGGGTACGTGCTGCCCGCGCTCGCGCCGTGGTGCGCGCTGCTCGCGCTCGCGGTGGCCGGCGACGCGCCCGACAACGCCGCGCCGCGAGCGCCGTTGTTCTCTCGCGCGCCGCGCGCCGGGTTCGCGATCGGCGTGCTGATCTGCCTGGGCGTGGTCGCCGGCCTCGCGTGGAAGACGCCCAAGTCGAACCGGGGCGCCGCGCTCGCGCTGGCCGCGCAGATCGCGCCCGACGACTCGGTCGTG
>DATEFR010000304.1:0-5566 GCA_035280545.1 Burkholderiaceae bacterium
CCGCCGTGCCGGCCGCGGCGGCCAGCCCGGGGATGGCGGTGGCGGCGTCGCCGCCGGGCTTCAGCGCGTCGACGAGTTGCGCCACGCCGGCAGCCCGCCCTGGTTGCTCATCTGGCTGACCGCGAGCACGGCCTGCGTGCGCGTGCTGACGTTGAGCGCGCGCAGCACCGCGGCGACGTGGTCCTTGACCGTCTCGACCGAGACGTTCAGCTCGCGTGCGATCAGCTTGTTCGGATGGCCCTTGAGCAGCAGCGCGAGCACCTCGGTCTGGCGCGGCGTCAGGCCCAGCGACGCGAGCGGCGACTGCTGCTGGAAGGTGCTGTCCTGCGCCTGCTCGCGCAGCACCCGCAGCACACTGGGCACGGTGTCGCCGTCGATGCGCGGCGCCGGCGGCTCGGAGCCCATCGTCATCGGCGGCACGTAGATGCCGCCCGACATCACCATGTGCAGCGCCTCGAACAAGGTGTCGTTGCTCGCGCGCTTGGGCACGAAGCCCATCGCACCGGAGTCGATCGCGCGGATCACGTCGCTGGTGCGGTCCGACGCCGACACCACCACCACCGGCAGCGCCGGGTACTTCGCGCGGAACTCGACCAGCACGTCGAAGCCGTCGGCGTCGCCGAGCTGCAGGTCGAGCAGCACGAGGTCGAAATCGGGGTCGGCCTTCAGCGTGTCGCGTGCCACGCGTGCGCTGCTCGCGCCGACCACGGTCGTGTCGCTGCCCAATCCCTGGATGACAGTCTGCAGCGCCTGCAGGATCAACGGGTGATCGTCGATCAACAGTACCTTCATCGGCGGCTCCTCTTTTTCTTTCCCCTACCGCCGATCGTAATCCAGCGCGCGGACGATCCTTCAGGTGTAGCGCCGCGCGAGCGATTCGGCCACGCAGACCGGCTTGTCGGAGCCCTCGCGCTCCATCGTCACTTCCATCGTCAGCTGCGCGCCGCCCTCGAGCGGCTCGTAGGCGAGCAGCTTGAAGCGCCCGCGCAGCCGGCTGCCCGACGGCACCGGCGCCGGGAAGCGCACCTTGTTCAGCCCGTAGTTGACGCCCATGCGCGTGTCGCGGATCTCGATCGCCGCGGCCGCCATCTCGGGCAGCAGCGACAGCGTCAGGAAGCCGTGCGCGATCGTCGTGCCGAACGGGCCTTTCGCGGCGCGTTCGACGTCGAGGTGGATCCACTGGTGGTCGCCGGTCGCCTCGGCGAACAGGTTGATGCGCTGCTGGTCGACCGTGATCCAGTCGCCGACGGCGATCTCCTGGCCGACCAGCGGCGCGAGATCGGCAAGGTGCTCGAAGCTTTTCATGCGGAAGTTCCTGGACGAGAGGGGGATCAGGCTTCGAGCCACCGGACGATGGGCTGCCACTGCTCGAGGTCGCGCTCGAAGCGTGTGGAGCTCACGTCCCACAGCGTCAGCCCGTGCGCGGCGAGGTGCACGTAATTCTGCGTGTCGCGCAGGAAGCCCAGCAGCCGCACCTTCACGCTCTCGAGAAAACCGCGCAGCTGGTCGGTCGCGATCGTGCCCTCGCGGGTGCGCATGCCGACGATCGCGAGCTGCACCCGCTCGCCGCGCTTGTGCGCGAGCAGCTCGCGCACGAACGCGTGGGTCGCGTGGATGTCGAAGATGCTGGGCTGCAGCGGGACGATGATCTTGTCCGCAAGCTTCATCACCTCGTCGAGGCGGCGGCCGTGCATGCCGGCCGGGGTGTCGAGCACGACATGGGTCGTGCCGCGCGGCGGGCGCACCGTGTCGTCATGCAGCGTATCCCAGGTGCCGATCGCCGATGCGCCGGCCGGGCGCAGCCCGAGCCAGGTGCGCGCCGACTGCTGCCGGTCGACGTCGCCCAGCATCACCGCATGGCCGCGCGACGCGAAGTAGCCCGCGATGTTGGTCGACAGCGTGGTCTTGCCGACACCGCCCTTCGGATTGGCCACGACGATCACCGGCATGCAAACCTCCTGTTATGGGGACGTTGGGACCCGTCTTGCGAGCCGGCTATCGGCTTTCGGGTTATGTTAGCGGGGCTTTTCGCTGGCCTGCCATCGAGACTAACCAGCGACGTCGTGTCTTCCTTGCCCCGAGCTCCCCACATGGCCTCCAAGCCCCTCCCCGTCGTTGCCGGCACCGCCGATCCTTCCGGCAGCGTGCCGGGTGCCGACGTCCTCGTCATCGCCGCGCACCCGCAGATGGAGCACTCGCGCATCAACCGCCGGCTGATGCGGCGCGTCGCGCAACGGGCCGGTTCGATGCTCGACGAGGGTCGCCACGACACCCCCTCGGTGCTGGTGCGCGACCTGTACGCGCTGTACCCCGACTACCTGATCGACATCCCCGAGGAGCAGGCGCTGCTCGAACGCGCGAAGCTGGTCGTCTGGCAGCATCCGATCCACTGGTACAGCATGCCGCCGCTGATGAAGCTGTGGCTGGACGATGTGCTCTCGTTCGGCTGGGCCTACGGACCGGGCGGCACCGCGCTGCGCGGCAAGGACCTGTGGCTGGTCGCGACCACCGGCGGGCCGGAGGAGTCGTACCGGCCCGACAACTACAACCGCTACTTCTTCGACGCCTTCCTGCCGCCGTACGAGCAGACCGCGGCGCTGTGCGGCATGCGCTTCCTGCCGCCGCTGGTGCTGCACGGTGCGCACAAGGTCGACGAAGCCGAAGTCGCCGCGCATGAGAGCGTGTACGCGCAGCGTCTGGCGACCTACCCGAACTGGCCCGAGCTCGCCGAGTTGCCCGAATGCATCGCCTGCGAGGTGCCGCAGGACGCGCGGCCGGCCGACGCCGACGAACCGCTCGCGCGCATCGGCGCGGACGCGTCGTCGACCGCCACGGCCTGAGGGGACGACCGCACGATGGACCACGCCACCACCACCTGGCTCAGCGGCACGCTCGTCTACCTCGCCGCGGCCGTGCTCGCCGTGCCGATCGCGAAATTCCTCGGCCTGGGCTCGATCATCGGCTACCTCGCTGCCGGCATCCTGATCGGCCCGTGGGGCCTGAAGCTCGTGACGAACCCGCAGGACATGCTGCACTTCTCCGAGTTCGGCGTCGTGCTGATGCTGTTCCTGGTCGGCCTCGAGCTCGAGCCGCAGCGGCTGTGGTCGCTGCGCAAGCCGATCTTCGGCTGGGGCAGCGTGCAGCTCTTCGGCTCGACCGCGCTGATGGTCGGCGTCGGCGTCGCGGCCGGCGCCGACTGGCGGCTCGCGTTGGTCGCGGCGCTCGGGCTGGCGATGTCGTCGACCGCGATCGGCCTGGGTGCGCTCGCCGAGCGCAACCTGATGCCCACCTCCTCGGGCCAGAGCGTGCTCAGCGTCGCGCTGCTGCAGGACGTGGCCGCGATCCCGATCCTCGCGCTGCTGCCGCTGCTCGCGATCGAAGGCGCTGCCGCATCGCATGGCGACGGCAGCGGATGGCTGGGCGCCGCGAAGGCGATCGCGGTGATCGCGACCATCGTGCTCGGCGGCCGGCTGCTGCTGCGCCCGGCCTTCCGCTGGATCGCGGGCAGCCAGACGCCGGAGATCTTCACCGCGGCGGCGCTGCTGCTGGTCGTCGCGACCGCGGCGCTGATGCAGGCGGTCGGGCTGTCGATGGCGCTGGGCGCGTTCCTCGCCGGCGTGCTGCTGGCCGAAAGCGAGTACCGGCGCGAGCTCGAGACCGACATCGAGCCGTTCAAGGGGCTCCTGCTGGGCCTGTTCTTCATCGCGGTCGGCATGAGCATCGACTTCGCGGTCGTGCTGCGCTCGCCGCTGCTGATCGCCGGGGTCGTCGCCGGTTTCCTGCTGCTGAAGGCCGTGGTGCTGTGGGCGATGGGCCGCGGCATGGCGCTGCCCAAGGCCGAGCGGCCGGTGTTCATCATCCTGCTCGCGCAGGGCGGCGAGTTCGGCTTCGTCGTGTTCCAGACCGCCGCGTCCGCCGGCGTGATCGATGCGCCGACCTCGTCGCTGCTGGTCGCCGCGGTCGCGATCTCGATGCTGCTGACGCCGCTGCTGCTGGTCGCGGCCGACCGTTGGTGGATACCGCTGCTTGCCGGGCAGTCCAAGGCCAGGCTCGCCGAGATCAGCGAGCCGCAGTCCGAGCCGGTGATCATCGCGGGCTTCGGCCGCTACGGGCAGATCGTCGGCCGCATGCTGTACGCGAACGGCGTCAAGCCCACCGTGCTGGACGTCGACGCCGAGCAGATCGAGGCGATGCGCCGCTTCGGCTGGCGCGTGTTCTACGGCGACGCGACCCGTCTGGACCTGATGCGCACCGCCGGGGCCGAACAGGCCCGTGTGATCGTGATCGCGATCGACGACATCGAAGCGAGCGTCGAGTGCGCGAAGATGATCAAGGAGAACTTCCCGCAGGCGACGATCGTCGCGCGCGCCCGCAACGTGCAGCACTACTACGAGCTGCACGAGCTGGGCGTGCGGCTGGTCGAGCGCGAAACATTCGATTCGGCGCTGATGAGCGCCCGCAGCGCGCTCGAGACGCTGGGCTGGGAACGCCACCAGGCGCGCAACCTCGCGCTGCGCTTCCGGCGCCACAACATCGCGCAGATCGGCAAGCTCGCCCCGCACCGCAAGGACGAAGCCAAGCTGATCGCCGCCGCCAAGCAGGGGCGGCAGCAGTTGGAGGAACAGTTCGCGCAGGAGCGCGAGGAGGCGCTGCGGCGGCAGGCACGCGTTGGGTGGGGGCCGGACCCTCACCCCAGCCCTCTCCCGCCAGCGGGAGAGGGAGCTCAAACCCCTCTCCCTCTGGGAGAGGGGCAGGGGTGAGGGCCGCGGCCCTCCCTACACCGCGCGCAGCGCCTGCTCGAAGTCGGCCATCAGATCGTCCGCGTCCTCGAGCCCGACCGAGACGCGCACCATCCCATCGGCGATGCCCATGCGCGCACGCACCGCCGCACCGGCCTCCCAGAAGATCGTCGGCGCGACCGGGATCACGAGCGTGCGCGTGTCGCCCATCCCGGTGGCTTTCACCGGCAGGCGCAGCCGGTCCAGCGCCGCGATCGCGGCGGCCTCGTCGGCCAGATCGAACGCGAGCAGCCACGAGCCGGCCGCGAAGTTCGCCTTCGCGATCGCATGCTGCGGGTGCGACTCGAGCATCGGGTAGTGCACCTTGCGCACGCCGGGCAGCGTCTGCAGGTGCCGGGCCAGCGCAAACGCGGTCGCACTGCTGCGCTCGACGCGCAACGGCAGCGTCTCGGCGCCGACCGCGATCTGGTGCGCCGCATCCGACGTCAGCGAGCCGCCCATGTCGCGCAGGCCTTTCTTGCGGATCTGCTGCAGCCCCCACTGGCGCGCGTCGCCGCTGCGGTACGCGGGGAAGATGTTGGGATACGCCTGCCAGTCGAACAGCCCGGTGTCGGTGACCGCTCCGCCGAGCGCGGCGCCGTGGCCGCTGATCGTCTTGCTCAGCGAATTGACGACCAGCCCGGCGTCGACCCGCTTCGGCAAGAACAGCAGCGGCGACGTGACGGTGTTGTCGACGACATAGAGCAAGCCGCGCTCGCGGCACAGCCGGCCGATCGCCTCCAGGTCGGGCACCTGCGTGCCCGGGTTCGCGATCGTCTCGACGAACA
>DATEFR010000305.1:0-4453 GCA_035280545.1 Burkholderiaceae bacterium
GACCGCGAGCATCTCCTTCGCGAGGTAGTACGGGTCGCTGAACTGGATCTGCTCGGCGCGGCCCAGCGTGTACGCGAGGTTCGCGACCGTGATGTCGACGCGGCCCATCTTCACTTCCGGCACGCGGGCCTCGACCGAGAGGGGGGTGATCTTCGCCGTCAGGCCCAGATGCTTGGCCAGTGCATTGCACAGGTCGACGTCGAAGCCGACCATCTCGCGCGTCTTCGGGTCCGGTGCGGCGAACGGCGGCACGTCGGCGAAGGTGCCGCAGCGCAATTCCTTGCGCTGCTGGATGTCCTGCCACTGGTCGGCCAGCGCGCTCAGGGGCGCGGCACCGAGGATGCAGGCGAGGGCCAGCGACAAAGCGGAAGGGCGAACGTTCATGACAGGCTCCGGCAGGTTGTGGAATGAAGAGGCCGCGGGGCGCTCAATGCGAGCGCAGATCGGACAGGAAGCGCTGCGCGCGCGGATGCCGCGGGCTGCGAAAGAAGGTCGCGGGCTCGGCCGATTCGAGGATGCAGCCGGCGTCCATGAACCAGACGCGGTCGGCCACCTCGCGCGCGAAGTTCATCTCGTGGGTCACGCACATCATCGTCATGCCGTCGCCGGCGAGGCTGCGCATCACGGCCAGGACCTCGCCGACCATCTCGGGGTCGAGCGCGCTGGTCGGCTCGTCGAACAGCATTGCCGGCGGCTCCATCGCGAGCGCGCGAGCGATCGCGACGCGCTGCTGCTGTCCGCCCGAGAGCTGGGCCGGGTACGACGCGGCCTTGTTCGCGAGCCCCACGCGCTCCAGCAGTTGCATCGCCTTGTCGCGTGCCTCGCCGCGCTTGACGCCGTTGACATGGATCGGCGAGAGCATCACGTTGTCCAGCGCCGAGAGGTGCGGGAACAGGTTGAAGCTCTGGAACACGAAGCCGATGCGGCTGCGCAGGCGGTTGAGCTGCGCGCTGCTCATGGGCGCATGCATGTCGTGCCCGTCGACGAACAACTGGCCCGACTTGATCTCCTCGAGCCGGTTCACGGTGCGGATCAACGTGGACTTGCCCGAGCCCGACGGGCCGCAGACCACCACGACTTCGCCTTTCTTGACCTCGGCGTTGATGTCGGTCAGCGCCTGATAGTCGCCGTACCACTTGTTGACGTTCGAGAACGTGATCATCCCGGTGTTCCTCGTGCTGGCGACGTCCGCGGCATCAGGGCTCGGCGACGACCGGCTGCGTCGCGACGGCAGGCTTGACGCCGGCGCGCGTGCTGCGCGCCCCGGCGCGCTTGGCTTCGATGCGCCGCTCCAGCGCGGTGGCGGCGCGGGTCAGGCTCCAGCAGACGACGTAATAGATGACCGCGAGGATGAAGAACACCTCGAACGGCCTGGTCAGCAGCTGGTTGTTGATCTGGTTGGCGGCGAAGGTCAGCTCGGGCACGTTGATCACGTAGCCCAGCGTCGTCTCCTTGATCGTCGAGACGAACTGGCTCAGCATGCTCGGCAGCATGTTGAACAGCGCCTGCGGCAGGATCACGAGCCGCATCGCGCCGAGGTGGCTGTGGCCGAGCGCGCGCGCCGCTTCCATCTGCCCCTTGGGCAGCGCCTCGATGCCGGCGCGAACCACTTCGGCGAGGTAGGCGCCTTCGTACAGCACCAGCGTGCACAGCATCGTCACGAAGCCGGAGACGCTGTGCCCGATCAGCAGCGGCACCAGGAAGTAGACCCACAGGATGATCATCAGCAGCGGCACGCCGCGCGCGACGTAGATCAGCGCGGTCGCCGGCGCATTCAGCAGCCGCCACGGCGACAGGCGCGCGAGCGCGAGCAGCACGCTGAGCGGGAACGCCAGCGCGATGCCCAGCACCGAGAGGATCAGCGTGCAGGCGATGCCGCCGAGCGGCCCGTTCGGGTACTGCCCGATCAGCAGCAGCAGCCAGTTGTCGCGGACGATCTCGAAGACGGCGCCCATCGCTCACCTCGCTGCGGCGATGCGATGGCGCCGCGCGAGCCAGGCGCCGCCGGCCATGATGAGCAGCGAGAACGCGAGGTACATCACCGTCGCGAGCAGGTAGGTCTCGAATGCGCGGAAGCTCTGGTTCTCGATCTCCTTGACGGCGTGGGTCAGCTCGGCCACGCCGATCGCCATCGCCAGGCTGCTGTTCTTGAACAGCGAGACGCTGTGGTTGACCAGCGCCGGCACTGCGTTGCGCACGGCCTGCGGCATCACGACATGACGCATCGCGCCGATGAACCCGTGGCCGAGGGCGCGCGCGGCTTCGGCCTGGCCGGGCGGCACCGCGCGCAGGCCCGAGCGCAGGTCTTCGCTGAAGTAGGCGGCCTGGCACAGGCCCAGCCCGATGATCGCGAAGAGGGCCTCGCCGTTGTGCTCGCCCAGCCAGCCCTGCAGCGACTGCGGCAGCAGGCTCGAAATGCCGAAGTACCACAGCATGAGCTGAACCAGCGTCGGCACGTTCTGGTGGTACGAGACGTAGCCCACGACGATGCGCCGCGCGAGGCCGCTGGGCGTCATGCGCACGACCAGCAGCACGATGGCCAGCGTCATCGCGAGCAGCCAGGACGCGAACGCGATCACCAGCGTCATCTTCACGCCGTGCAGCAGCATGCTGGCGAACTCGGGGTTCACCAGGATCGCGAAGAGGTCGAAGCCCTTCATGTGCTGCCCGGTCTGTCGGTCAGGTCCGCGGCTCGGCCGGGCGCGTCGTCTGCAAGCCGCCCGGCACCTGCAGCGTCGGCGTGATCTCCATGTGGCCGATGTTGACGGCCACCGGCGCGGCGATCGCGAACGCGATCGCGTCGGCGATGTCTTCGGCCTTCGGCAGCTCGAAGCCCTTGACGAAACGCTCGTGGGTGTCGGCCGAGTCGCCGTGCACGTGCGCGAAGATGTCGGTCGCGACGCGGCCCGGGCAGATCTCGGTCACGCGCACGCGTTTGCCGAACGCGTCGATGCGCAGCTGGCGCGACAGCATGCTGACCGCCGCCTTGGTCGCGTGGTAGGTCGAGTTGCCGCCGAAGTTGTAGGCGCCGGCGATCGAGCTGATGTTGACCACGTGGCCGCGGTCGCGCTCGACCATGCCGGGCACGATCAGCCGGCACAGGTGCAGCACCGCGCGCAGGTTCACGTCGACGAGCAGCTCGATGTCCTCGGCGTCGGCCTTCAGGAACGACTTCGGTCGATCGACGCCGGCGTTGTTGACCAGCACGTCGAACGGCACCTCGCGCGCGAGCTTGGTGATGCCGGCGAGGTCGGTCACGTCCAGCGCGTGCGGGATGCAGCCGGTGCGCTCGGCGAGCGCGCCCAGCGCCTGCGCGCTGCGGGCGAGCGCGTGCACCTGCAGGCCTTCGGCCCGCAGCCGCTCGACGACCGCGGCGCCGATCCCGGACGAGGCGCCGGTGACGAGGGCAGTCTGGTAGTCGCTGAACGGCATGGTGTGATTCCTTGTGCGGACGAGGTCAATTTATCGATCCGGGGGCAAATGCGCCAAGACGGAATGGCTGTGTGGAGATAAGACGCTCTTATGTCGGGGCAACCCCTGGTGGCGACGGGCTCAGGCCATCTGCCGCGAGATCGGCACGATGCGTCCGCCGGCAGCCTCGACCTCGCGCCGGATCGTCTGCGCGAGCGCCACCGCGCCGGGCGTGTCGCCATGCACGAGGATCGAGCGGACCGGCATCGCGAGGGTCTTGCCGCCGTGGGTCAGGATGGTTCCGTCCTGCAGCAGCCGGCGCACCCGCGCGAGCACCGCGGCTTCGTCCTTGATCACCGCGCCGGGCAGCTTGCGCGGCACCAGCAGGCCGTCGTCGTCATAGGCGCGGTCGGCGAGAAACGCGCTGGCCACCCGCAGCCCGCACTCGGCGGCCGCGTTCTCGATCGCGCGGCTGCTCGACGAGCTGATGATCAGCTCCGGGTCGAACGCCGCGACCGCGCGCAGCAGCGGGGCGGCCAGCGCGGCGTCGGCCGCGGCCAGGTTGCCGAGCGCACCGTGAAAGCTCATGTGCGTCATGCGCGTGCCCGCGGCGCGCGCGATGCCGGCCAGCGCGCCGAGCTGGTAGGTCACCATCGTCGCGAGCTCGGCGGTGTCGATCTGCATCACGCGCCGGCCGAAGCCCTGGCGGTCGGGAAAGCCCACGTGCGCACCGACGTCGACACCGTGCTTCAGCGCGAGCCGCGCGGTGCGATCCATGATGAGCGGATCGCCGGCGTGGAAGCCGCACGCGACGTTGGCCGACGAGATCAGCGCGAGCATCGCCTCGTCCTCGCCCATGGGCCAGGGGCCGTAGCCTTCGCCGAGATCGGCGTTCAGATCGATGTCCATCGTCGTGGGCCTCACGGTGCGGGGGAAGCGGGGTGGAGCTCGACCAGGCGGGCGCCGTAGCCCGTCGTCGCGCCGTGCTCGACGAGCCGGCGGGTCACGATGCCGTCGCAGGGCGAGGTCACCGGCATCAGCA
>DATEFR010000306.1:0-2169 GCA_035280545.1 Burkholderiaceae bacterium
TGCCGCTGCGCGAGATGGCCCAGCAGTCGCTCGCGCTGGCCTTCTAGCCACTGCCCGGCTGCCCGTCCATGGGCGGGCAGCCGGGGCATGGGCGGCCCGCCGCTAAGATGGCCGGCCCATGCCGACACGCACCGCTCCGCCAGCCTCGACCCGCGGCCCGTCGGCCACCCGCGATGCGGCACTGAACCGCATCCGGCTGCGCCATCTGCAGTGTTTCCTCGCGGTCGCCCAACACGGCAACCTGCGCCGCGCCGCGCTCGCGCTGGCCATCACACAACCGGCCGTCACGAAGACGCTGAACGAGCTCGAAGACCTGCTCGGCAAGGCACTGTTCGTGCGCGGCCGGGGCGGCGCGACGTTGACCGCCGAGGCCGAGGCGTTCATGCCGCATGCACGCGCCAGCCTGCAGGCGTTGGCCCAGGCGGTCGACAGCGTGCGCCGTGAACGCGCCGCGCCGCCGCTGCTGCGGCTCGGCGTGCTGCCGACCGTCGCGGCCTCGTTCCTGCCGGCCGTTCTGGGGCCGCTGCTCGCGCACTGGCCGCTGCTGGACGTGCGCATCGCGACGGGCCGCAACGCGCAGCTGATCGAGCAGCTGCGCGCGCGCGAAGTCGATGCGGTGATCGGACGCCTCGCCGATCCCGAGCTGATGCAAGGCGTGAGCTTCGAGCACCTGTATGCCGAACCGGTCGTCATCGTCGCGCGGCCGCGGCATCCGCTGTTGCGCACGACGGCGCGACGCGGCGCCCGGCCGGATCTCGCGCACTACCCCTGCGTGCTGCCGCCCTCGGGCACGCAGATCCGGCAGGTCGCCGACGGGTTCCTGGCGCGCCACGGCATCGCCGCGGACGGCGGCCGCATCGAGACGCTGGACACCGCGCTGGCCCGCGCCTTGGTGCTGCAGGGCGATCACCTCTGGTTCACACCGTTGGGCGCCGTGCAGCCCGATCTGGCGAGCGGTACGCTGGTCCGGCTCGCGCCGCGGCTGACGCCGCACGAGGCGGTCGGCCTGATCCTGCGGACCGAGCCGCTCACGAGCGCGCCGCTGCAAGCCTTCCTGGCGGCGGCGCGGGCCCATGCGGCACGCCGTGCCGGGCCGCGCAAGCGCGCCACGAGCTATCACCGGAAGTAATCATCCCGCTGCCCAGAAATCAATTGTGCGAGGCCGGACCGGCCTCTACAGTGGCGGACCGATCCCGATGGAGAAAAGCGCCATGACCTTCGCGCCGCCCCCGCTCGGCCGCTCGCCGCAGCCCGACGCCGAATACCTGATGCGCGACACCACGTCGCACCCGAGCGCACTCGCGCCGGCCTACAAGACCAGCGTGCTGCGCAGCCCCCGGTGCGCGCTGATCTCGCTGCAGCAGTCGCTCTCGGAGGTGACCGCGCCGGTGTTCGATCCCAGCGAGCTCGGCCCGCTGGACAACGACCTGATCACCAACGCCGCGAAGGACGGCCTGCCGATCGGCGAGCGCATCATCGTGCACGGCTACGTGCACGATCAGCTCGGCCGGCCGGTGAAGAACGCGCTGGTCGAAGTCTGGCAGGCCAACGCGAGCGGCCGCTACCGCCACAAGAAGGACCAGTACATCGGCGCGCTCGACCCGAACTTCGGCGGCTGCGGCCGCATGCTGACCGATGCGAACGGCTACTACGCCTACCGCACGATCCGGCCCGGCCCGTATCCGTGGCGCAACCGCGTCAACGACTGGCGCCCGGCGCACATCCACTACGCGATCTCGGGCGACGGCTGGGTGCAGCGCCTGATCACGCAGATGTACTTCGAGGGCGACCCGCTGATCGTCGACTGCCCGATCCTGCAGGCGGTCCCCAGCGAGGAGCAGGTGCGCGGGCTGATCGCGCTGCAGGACCGCAGCCACTTCGTGCAGCTGGACAGCCGCGCCTACCGCTTCGACATCGTGCTGCGCGGACACCGCGCGACGCTGTTCGAGAACCGCGTGCAGACCGCCACCGAAGGAGCTTCGTCATGAACAGCCAGCAACTGCTGCAACCCGTGATGCGCGAGACCGCCTCGCAGACCGCCGGCCCGTACGTGCACATCGGCCTCGCGCCCAGCGCCGCTGGCTTCGAGATCTTCGAGAAGAACTTCGGCCACGTGCTCGTCGCCGGCGAGACGCAGGGCGAGCGCATCCGCATCGAAGGCCGCGTGAT
>DATEFR010000307.1:0-3277 GCA_035280545.1 Burkholderiaceae bacterium
TCGGGGCTGGCGCCGCCCTCGGTCTGGCCGGGTGCACGCGGCGCGCCGACCCGCGCGGTCCGCTCGACTTCTGGGCGATGGGCCGCGAGGCCGAGGTCGTCGCCGAACTGCTGCCGCCGTTCAGGCAGCGCCATCCGGGCATCGACGTGCGCATCCAGCAGATGCCGTGGACGGCGGCGCACGAGAAGCTGCTGACCGCCTACGCCGGCGGCGTGCTGCCCGACCTGTGCCAGCTCGGCAACACCTGGATCCCCGAGTTCAGCGCGCTCGATGCACTCGAGCCGCTCGACGAGCGCGTCGCCGCATCGGGCGCGGCATCGGGAGTCCAGCGCAGCGACTACTTCAGCGGAATTCTCGAGACCAACCTGATCCCCGCCCGCGACGGCCTCAACGTGCTGCGCGCCCTGCCGTGGTACGTCGACACGCGCTTGCTGTACTACCGCACCGACCTGCTTCGCGCCGCCGGCCATGCGCGCGCGCCGCAAAGCTGGGCCGAGTGGCGCGATGCGATGGCCGCGATCGTCCGGCGTGCCGGCGACGGCCAGCACTTCGGCGCGCTGCTGCCGCTCAACGAGCCCGAGCCGCTGCTCGCGCTCGCGTTCCAGCAGGGCGACGTGCTGGCCGACGGCGCGACCCGAGGCGCGTTCTCGCGCGAGCCGTTCCGCCGCGCGATCGGCTTCTATGCAGAGCTGTTTCACGGCGGGCTCGCGCCGGCGATGACCAACACGCAGATCTCGAACGTCTGGGACGAGTTCGCGCGCGGCATGTTCGCGTTCTACATTTCGGGGCCGTGGAACATCGGAGAGTTCCGGCGCCGCCTGCCGCGCGAGCGGCAGGGCGATTGGGCGACTGCGCCGCTGCCCGGGCCGAACGGCCCGGGCGTGTCGACGGCCGGCGGCTCGAGCCTCGCCCTCTTCAAGAGCTCGAACCGCAAGGACGCAGCCTGGAAGCTGATCGAGTTCCTGAGCGAAACCGCCACGCAGCAGCGCTTTCATGCGCTGACCGGCAACCTGCCGCCGCGCCGCAGCGCGTGGGCCGACCCGCGCCTCGCGAACGACGCGCCGTCGCGCGCGTTCGCCGACCAGCTCGAGCGTGTGCATCCGGCGCCGAAGATCCCCGAGTGGGAACGCATCTTCCAGGAGATGCAGGCGACCGCCGAGCGCGTCGTCCGCCGAACCCAGGGCGTCGAGGCGGCGACCGTGCAGCTCGACGCCTGGGTCGACACGCTGCTCGAAAAGCGCCGCTGGCTGCTGGCGCGGGGGGCGCGATGAAACGCCGTCTGGTCGGCTGGGTCTTCGCGGGTCCCGCGCTGCTCGTGATCGCCGTGTTCTTCGCGCTGCCGGTCGCGGCCGGTCTCGCGCTCAGCGTGACCGACTTCGATCTGTACGCGCTCGCCGACCTGTCGACGCTGCGCTTCGTCGGCCTCGACAACTACCTGCGCCTGCTGCAGACGCCGCTGTTCTGGCAGGCGCTGTTCAACACCTTCTACTTCGTGGCGATCGGTGTGCCGGTATCGATCGGTCTGTCGCTGGCCGCGGCGCTGCTGCTCGATTCGAAGCTTGCGCGTTTCCACTCGTTCTTCCGCACCGCGATGTTCGCGCCGGTCGTGACGACGGTCGTCGCGGTGGCGGTGATCTGGCGCTACCTGCTGCACACGCGCTACGGGCTGATCAACCAGGCGCTCGATGCGATCGGCATCGCTCCGATCGACTGGCTCGGCAACCCGTACTGGTCGATGCCGGCGATCATCCTGTTCGCGGCCTGGAAGAACTTCGGCTACAACATGATCATTCTGCTCGCCGCGCTGCAGGCGATCCCGCGCGACCTCTACGAAGCGGCACGCGTCGATGGCGCCGGCACCTTCGCCCGGCTGCGCCACGTCACGCTGCCGATGCTGACGCCGACCCTCGTGATGGTCGGCATCCTGAGCGTCTCCGGCTACTTCCAGCTGTTCGCCGAGCCGTACGTGATGACGCAGGGCGGGCCGCTGCGCAGCACGGTCAGCGCGCTGTACTTCATGTACGAAGAAGGGTTTCGCTGGTGGAACCTCGGCAATGCGTCGGCGGTCGCGTTCCTGTTGTTCATCGTGATCTTCGCGGCGACCTGGGTGATGACGCGTTTCGACCGCGACCGCGGCGAAGGGGGTGCCGGATGAATTCGCGTGTGGCGGTCTGGGTCGTCAACGGGCTGCTCGCGGGGCTCGCGTTCGTCAGCCTGTTCCCGCTCGTCTGGATGATCTCGGTGTCGTTCATGCAGCCGGGCGCGGCCAGCACGCTGCCGACGCCGATCCTGCCCGCGTCGCCCACGCTCGCGAACTACCGCACGCTGTTCGGCAGCATCGGCATGGGCACCTACTTCTTCAACAGCCTGCTGATCGCGCTGCTCGCCACGCTGATCTCGGTGAGCTTCAACGTGACGGCCGGCTACGCGTTCGCGAAGCTGCAGTTCCGCGGCCGCGACGCGCTCTTCAAGACCTTGCTCGGCGCGCTCGTGATCCCGGCGCAGGTGGCGATGCTGCCGCTGTTCCTGATGCTCAAGCCGCTCGGCCTCGTCAACACCTATGCCGGTGCGCTGGTGCCGCTGCTGGCCAGCGGGTTCGGCATCTTCCTGGTGCGCCAGTTCGCGCGCGGCATTCCCGACGATCTGCTCGAAGCGGCGCGCATCGACGGGGCGAGCGAGTTCCGCATCTTCACGACCGTGATCGTGCCGCTGCTCAAGCCGGTGCTCGCGACGCTCGCGATCTTCGCGTTCCTCGGCTCGTGGAACGACTTCATGTGGCCGCTGATCGTCCTGACCGGCGACCCGCTGCACACGCTGCCGGTGGCGCTTGCCGGCTTGTCGCGCGAGCACGTGCAGGACAACGAGCTGATGATGGCCGGCTCGGTCGTGACCGTGCTGCCGGTCCTGGTGGTCTTCCTGGTGCTGCAGCGCCACTACATGGCCGGGCTGATGGCCGGCAGCGTCAAGGGATGAAGGCGCGGATGCGATCGCTCGCGGGGTTCGCAGTGGCGATCGTGTCTGCCCTGTCCATCGGCGGCATGGCGCACGCGCAGCCTGCGCAGGAGCGCGTGCTCGACGATTTCGAAGACCTCGCGGCATGGAGCGTCGCCGCCACCGACGACGTGAAGGCCGGCTTGCGCCGGACGTCGGGCCCGGCCGGCAGCGCGGCCTGCCTGGACTTCGACTTCGGCCGCGTCACCGGCTACGTCGCGATGCGGCGCAAGCTACCGATCGAGTTTCCGGCGCGCTACGACATCGCGTTCGACGTGCGCGGCGA
>DATEFR010000308.1:0-3696 GCA_035280545.1 Burkholderiaceae bacterium
TGGCTGATGTCCTTCGGCAGGTTCTCGGCCACCCAGGCGCGAATCTCGTCGCGAAACGCTTGTTCGTCGGGAGTGAAATTGAGGTCCATCGCGGCTTGTCTCCGGGCTGAAACGCCGACCGTTCGGGCTGAGGTATCGAAACCCGCGTGCCCTTCGAGGGGTGAACGGTGTACCTCGTCGGGCCGCGATCGGCGTTCAGCGTTTTAGCACGATCGTGCGCTTTTTTCCTGTCCCAGGCGTGACATCGACGGGCCTCGCGCTCAGTAGCGCTTGACCAGCGTCAGCGTGTCGTTCTCGCGC
Source organism: Burkholderiaceae bacterium (assembly GCA_035280545.1). GTDB lineage: Bacteria > Pseudomonadota > Gammaproteobacteria > Burkholderiales > Burkholderiaceae_C > DATCSE01. The sequence continues at coordinate 301 of DATEFR010000308.1, forward strand.
TTCATCTGGAAGCGTGTCAGGAAGCTGTTGCCCAGCAGCACGTAATCCATGGTCACCGGCACGATGCTCGCCGCCACGTTGTAGACCGCGACATCGCCGACCTGCACCGAGGTCAGCGGCACGCGGTACGACACGACCTGGCCGTTCGCGGTGTTGCTGAGGCCGCGCTGGGCGTCGCGGTACGCGATGCCCAGCCGGTCGGCCTCGGACTGGCTCATCGCGACGTTGGTCGCGCCGGTGTCGACCAGCAGCCGCACCGATTTGCCGTTGATCGTGCCCTGGGCCCAGAAGTGCCCGGCCGCATCGGCGCTGAGCACGATGGTCGAGCCGCCGCCGGGCGCGTCAGCGCCGCCGACGTTGACCTGCCCGCCGAGCGCGAGCGTGCGGCGCTGGCCGCCGACTTCCACCACCGCCTCCTGGCCCGAGACACGAATCAGCTTGACGCCCTGCACCGTGCTGCCGGTCGCGACCGTGCGCGGCGTGCCATCGATCACCAGCAGCGCCTTGTCGCCCAGGCTGCCGCTCATCGAGACGGTCTGAGCCTGCGCCACGGCGACCAGCGTCAAGGCCGACGCCAGCCACGCGGCGCGCGCGGCCCGAATCGACGCGCGCTGCATCAGTCGCGGAAGTTCGTGAAGCTCAGCGGCGCGTCCGCGATCTCCTTGCGCACCAGCGCGATCGCGGCCTGCAGCTCGTCGCGCTTCGCGCCGGTCACGCGCACCGTGTCGCCCTGGATCGCCGCCTGGACCTTCAGCTTGCTCTGCTTGATCGTGGTCTGGATCTTCTTGGCCGTGTCGCTGTCGATGCCGTTCTTCACGAGCAGCAGCTGCTTGACCTTGTCGCCGCCGATCTTCTCGATCTTGCTGCTGCGGTCCAGGAAGCGGATGTCGACGCTGCGCTTGGTCAGCTTCGCGAGCAGGATGTCCATCACCTGGCTGATCTGGAAATCGCTGTCGGCGTAGAGCGTCAGCTCCTTGTCCTTCAGCTCCAGGCGCGCCGACGATCCCTTGAAGTCGAAGCGCGTGCCGATCTCCTTCGCCGCCTGGTCGACGGCGTTGCGGACCTCGACCAGGTTGGGCTCTAACACGGTGTCGAAACTGGGCATGGTGGCGGGCGGACGCGGTTCGGGGCGAAAATTGTGGCATGCAAATCGAGACGGGGGTCAGCCTCAAGCCGCATAACACCTTCGGCCTGCCGGCGGTGGCGCGTACGCTCGTGCGCGTCGCCTCGGATGCGGACGTGCGGCAGGTCGTCGACCACCCCGAGTTCGGGCGCGCGCCGAAGTTCATCCTCGGCGGCGGCAGCAACATCATTTTGACGCGCGACATGCCGCAGCTCGTGCTGAAGGTCGAGGTGCGCGGCATGCGGCTCGTGGAGGAGCGCCCGGATGCCTGGATCGTCGAGGCCGGCGCCGGCGAGACCTGGCACGACCTCGTGGCGTGGACCCTGGAGCAGGGCTGGCCCGGGCTCGAGAACCTCGCGCTGATCCCCGGCACGGTGGGCGCCGCGCCGGTGCAGAACATCGGCGCGTACGGCGTCGAGCTGAAGGACCGCTTCGAATCGCTGGATGCGGTCGATCTGGTCACCGGGCGCAGCGTCACGCTGCGCGAATCCATTTGCGCGTTCGGCTACCGCGACAGCGTGTTCAAGCATTCGCTCGCGAACCGCAGCGTGATCACGCGGGTGCGATTGCGGCTGCCGCAGCCGTGGCAGCCGGTGATCGGCTACCTGGACCTCGAGCGCAAGATTGCCGAAACCGGCATCGCCGCGCCGAGTGCCCGGCAGGTGTTCGACTGGATCTGCGCGATCCGCCGCGCGAAGCTGCCGGACCCGGCGCTGGTCGGCAACGCCGGCAGCTTCTTCAAGAACCCGGTGGTCACACCCGAGCAGTGCCGCGACATCATCGGCCGCGATCCGGCGGTCGTGCACTACCCGATGCCCGACGGCAGCGTCAAGCTCGCCGCCGGCTGGCTGATCGACGCCTGCGGCTGGAAGGGCAAGAGCGTCGGCCGCGCCGGCGTCTACGAGAAGCAGGCGCTGGTGCTCGTCAACCGCGGCGGCGCGATCGGCTCGGAGGTGATGACGCTCGCGCGCGCGATCCAGGAGAGCGTCTACGGGCGCTTCGGGATCCGGCTGGAGCCGGAGCCGGTGGTCGTCTAAGTGTGCCGTCCCTGTCGGTGTATTGCGAGGGTGCCTGTTATTCTGCGGACATGAAGGTCGGTGAGATCCTGCGTATGCTCCAGACCGATGGATGGCAACTGGTCGCGACGCGTGGGAGCCACCGGCAATTCAAGCACGCGAGCAAGCCTGGCCGTGTCACTGTTCCCGGCAAGCCAAGCGACGACCTTGCACCGGGCACCTTGAACAGCATCTTGAAGCAGGCAGGTCTGAAGTGAAAGGCAGTCACATGCGCTACGCCGTGGTGATCGAGAAGGCCGAAGGTAACTATTCGGCGTACGTCCCGGATCTGCCGGGCTGCGTGGCCACCGGAGCCACGGTTGCAGAAGTCGAAGCGGAGATTCGAGAGGCGATCGCCTTCCACGTGGAAGGCCTTCGCGAAGACGGACTTCCCGTCCCGATGCCGGCAAGTCAGGTCGAATACGTTGAAGTGGCGGCTTGATTTGCCTCGCTGGGATTTGTGCTGCGGGAGGACGCTAGAGTCCCGCGAATGAAAATCCTGGTCACCGGCAGCTCAGGGCATCTCGGCGAGGCCCTGGTCCGCACGCTGCGCGACGCGCAGCGCGAGGTCGTCGGCGTCGACATCGTCGCGTCGCCGTTCACCGACCGCGTCGGCTCGATCGCCGATCGCGACTTCGTGCGGGCCTGCATGGTCGAGGGTGTCGAGGCGGTGCTGCATGCGGCGACGCTGCACAAGCCGCACGTCGCGACACACCCGCGCCAGGCGTTCGTCGACGTCAACATCACCGGCACGCTGAACCTGCTCGAAGAAGCGGTGGCGAGGCGGGTGGGCGCGTTCGTCTTCACGAGCACGACCAGCGCGTTCGGCGACGCGCTGAGCCCGCCGCCGGGTGCGCCGGCCGCGTGGATCACCGAGGACGTCGCCTCCATCCCGAAGAACATCTATGGCGCGACCAAGACCGCCGCCGAGGATGTGTGCCAGCTGTTCCACCGCAACCACGGGCTGGCCTGCCTGGTGCTGCGCACGTCGCGCTTCTTTCCCGAAGATGACGACGACGACGCGCGGCGCAGCACCTACCTCGACGCGAACCTGAAGGCCAACGAATTCCTGTACCGCCGCGTCGAGCTCGAGGACGTCGTCGGCGCGCACCTGCAGGCGCTGGCCCGCGCGCCGGCTCTCGGCTTCGGCAAGTTCATCATCAGCGCGACGACCCCGTTCACGCCGGCCGATCTGGTCGAGCTGCGCCACGATGCGGC
>DATEFR010000309.1:0-3882 GCA_035280545.1 Burkholderiaceae bacterium
CGAGCGAGCGGGCGAAGCGCGCGTCATGGTCGAGCGCCGGGCGCAGCGTCGCCAACGCCGGCTCTAGCGTGCGCGCGGCGGCCGGGTCGCGGCTGGCGAGGCGCTCGAGCGCCGGCAGCCCGGAGCTGGTGTCGGCCTCGGCGAACAGCAGGTCGAAACCGACCACCGCGGCACGCTGCCGCACGAACAGCTCGTCGGCCAGCGCAGCCATCGTGTCGCGGCCCCACGGCCAGCGGCCTATCTCTGCCAGGCTTTTTTCGTCGATGTCGACGATCACGATGCGCGGGTCCAGGGTGCGCGGCATGAACGCGCGCAGCCGCGCGTCGGCGATCGCCAAGTCGAGCTGGGTCACGAAGCGCAGCGGCAGCAGGCCGATCGCGTGGGCGCAAGCCGCAACGATGACGACGACCAGCAGGCCGACGCGCAGCACTCGCCAGATCGGGCGGGAGAGGCGGCGCACGTGGGCCCTCACCCTAACCCTCTCCCAGGGGGAGAGGGGACTCCACAGGCATCAGGCCTGCACGAACTGCATCTGCGTGCCGGCCAGCTCGATCACGTCGCCGTTCTTCAGGTGCACGGTTTCGCTGGTCACCGGGTTGCCGTTGACGGTGGGCTGCAGCGTGCCTTCAACGTGCGCGAGCACGTAGCCACCGGGGCGCTTGGTGATCGACGCGACCTGCACGCCGGGCTTGCCGACGGTCGTGACGACCTTGGTCAGCGTCACCTCGCGGCCTGCCGCGGCGCCGTTGAGCACGCGGATCGACGCCGGGTTGGCCGAAGCCCCCAGCGAGCCGAAGCCCGAGGCGCCGAACCCGGAGTGCTGGTAGCCCGGCTGCTGCGCCGCAGCCGGCGCCCGCGCGGCGCCGGGCTTCATGATCATCGTCTTCTCGTAGTCGGTACCGTCTTCGACGATGAACTTGATCTTGTACTTGCCGATCTCGACCGTGTCGTTGTGGGACAGCAGCTGCTTCTTGACGGCCTTGCCGTTGATGTAGGTGCCGTTGGTGCTGTTCAGGTCTTCGATGAAGACGTCGGCGCCGACCATCTGCAGCACCGCATGCTCGCCGCTGACCGCGAGGTTGTCGATCACGATGTCGTTGTACGGGCGCCGGCCTAGCGTGGTCTTGTCCTTGGTGATCTGCACCTCCTTGATCACCACGCCATCGAGTGAAACGACCAATTTGCCCATGCTTTGCGACCTCTTGTGTCCTGAGTCTTCTCTCGGGTCTCAACGACGGAACGGCCACCATGAACGCGCCGGTCCGGCCGCCCCACGAACGCGTGCCAGGATGACCGAGATATTATCCTTGCCGCCCGCATCATTGGCAGCGTCGACCAGCGCATTGCCGGCTTCCGACAACGTTTCGTTTGCTTGCAGCAACTGCGCGATGCTTTCGTCGTCGAGCATGTCCGAGAGGCCGTCGGAGCATAGCAGGTAGACGTCGCCGGGCAGCACGTCGTGCAGATGGGTCTCCAGCAGCACCGTGTCTTCGACGCCGACCGCACGCGTCACCAGGTTCTTGTTCGCCGAGAACGCGGCTTGCTCGGGCGTGATCAGCCCCGAATCGATCTGCTCCTGCAGCAGCGAATGGTCGTGCGTGATCTGCACCAGGCGCGACGCGCGCATGCGGTAGGCGCGCGAGTCGCCGACGTGGCCCATCAGCAGCCGCGCGTCGCGAAACACGCCGACGACCAGCGTCGTGCCCATCCCGGCGTACTGCGGGTTCGAGTTGGCGGCGTTGAAGATCGCGCGATTCGCGTTGTCGACGCAGATGTCCATCGCCCGGCGCACTTCGGAATCGGTCGCGCTGTCGGCGGCCTCCGCGAGCCAGCGGCCGAGCTCGGTTTTCACGAACGATGTGGCCATTCCGCTGGCGACCTCGCCGGCGTTGTAGCCGCCCATGCCGTCGGCCAGCACCAGCAGCGCCGTCGTCTCGTCGACCGCGACCGAGTCCTCGTTGTTGTTGCGCGCTCGGCCGGTGTCCGTGGCGCTGAAAAACTCGAGGGTCAGGGACGAGGCGGTTGCGGGCATGGGCGCGGAGCCTGAGGCGGTGGTCGGGCTCGGTCAGTGGTCGGGATTGTGCCTCGGATCGACCGGCGAAAGCTTCTGGGTCTCCTCGAAGGCACGCGTTTCGGTGGGCTCGGATGAGCCCGGCGACGCGGCGGCGCCCGCCGGAACCGCCATGCGTGCCGCCACGGTGAGCAGATCGACCGCGAGCGTGTGGCCGTCGGCATAACGCACTTCGGGGCGCTTCTCGAGCGCGAGCGCGACGACGTTGGCGAGCGCCTCCGGCAGCCCGGGGCGCAGGCTGCGCACGTCGGGCGCGGGCTGGTTCGCGATCTGCTGCAGCAGGACCGCCATCGATTCGGAAGCGAACGGCAGCGAGCCGGTCAACAGCTGGAACAGCATCACGCCCAGCGAATACAGGTCGGAGCGGCCGTCGACGCGGCGCCCGGCCAACTGCTCGGGCGACATGAACGACGGCGTGCCCAAGACCATCCCGGTCCGCGTGCGGGCCGCATCGGTGATGCGGGCGATGCCGAAGTCGGTGACCTTCACGGTGTCGGAAGCCGGGTCGATCATCACGTTGGCGGGCTTGATGTCGCGGTGCACGACACCCTGGCTGTGCGCATAGGCGAGCGCCTCCGCGACACGCGCCACCGTGTGCAGCACGTCGGGAACCGGCAGCAGCCGGCCGGGCAGCGTGTGCTGCAGCAGGTCGCGGCCCTTGACGAATTCCATCGCGATGTAGGCGAGGTCCTGGTCCTCGCCGACGTCGTAGATCGTCACGATGTCGCGGTGCTGCAGCCGGCCGGCCGTTTCGGCTTCGCGGAAGAAACGCGCCCGCGCCTCGGCCAGTTCGGCGCCGGCGAACTCGCGGGCCAGCGCCATCGTCTTGATCGCGACCGCCCGGCCGAGCTGCGGATCGTGGCCCAGGTAGACCATGCCCATCGCGCCGCGGCCCAGTTCGCGATCGAGGCGGTAGCGGCCCAGCATCGTGCGCTCGCCGCGCGACGGCGACGTGGTCGTGGGACCGGCCGTCGACGACGGCACCGACGGCGCCTCGACAGCAGCGTCGCCGCGCATCGTCTCGCGCACCGACTGACGCAGCGCGAGCCAGCGCCCGAGCTGTCCGAACCCGACCCCGGCGGCAAACCATCCGAGCCCGCCGGCATCCGGCACCAGGCGGGCCGCGATCAGCGCCATGACGACCAGCGCCGCCGAGACGGCCAGCCCGGCGCGCCCGTCCAGGCGCGGCGGCACCAGCATCAGATACGCCGCGGCCAGCAGCAGCGCAACGACGGTCCCGAGCCCAGTGTGCCAATCCATGCGCCGGGCACGTTAGCACACGGCCGGCACGGCACGCCCCCCTCACTTCGACTCTCTTCGACTCTCTCGCGCGTTCGAGAGAGCGAAGTGCGGGCGTGCGAGGGTCGGTCAGTCCGCCAGCGCCAGCATCACGGTCATGCCGGTCGTCGCGGCAACCGGCACGGCCCATCGGCCGACATCGCTAGGCGGCTGCGTGGCGCTGATCGGCTCGTCGGGCTTGCCGAGCCGCGGCCGGCGCGCGTCCAGCAGGCGCACCGCGCCCAGCCGCGCCTCCAGCCGTTTCGACACGTCGACCAACGGCCGCTTGGCAATCAAGCGCTCGACCTTGTTGCCCGGCCGCGCGCGCAGCTCGAGCTCTATCGTCTCGAACAGCTCGGTGGCCCAACGCTCGCGCCACTGCTCGCGCGCCCCATGCGAGACCCAGCGGCCGATGTGGCGCGTCAGGGTCGGCGGGCAGGCGACCACGATCCAATGCGCCGCGTCGGCCCCGTCCAGCATCGGCTGCAGCAAGTGCCGCGCGTGCGCGGCGTCGTTGACGAAGATGGCGATTC